>JAQCND010000244.1 GCA_028274765.1 Bradymonadaceae bacterium | reverse complement strand
AACTTTCCCGAACTCGTCCAGACACTCGACGTCTCGGCCGACTGGAACATCGTCGACCTCGAGGCCGGTTCGATGGGCATCCCTCGGTATTCGGGCACACTCGATGCCGACGTGCGCGAGCCCTCCTCGGACGAGGCGGTTCGCACGATGGACATCAGCTTCGAGACCGAGGGAGAGAGCCTGCGCCTCCCCGGCTTCGAACTCGGCGAAGGGAATGTCTCGCTCCAGGGGTCGGCCGACGTTCGCCCTCGTGCCGACGGGATTCGCCAAGCCCTCCTCTCGAGCCAACTCGACTATCGTGTCGAGGCCTCCGAGTTTCGAATGGGCGACAACGCTCTAGGTCGCATCGACGCCACCGGTCGCCTCAATTCGGAGGCCCCCGACGAGCCGATCACCTATCAAATGGGGGGCGACTTCGATCGACTGCGAACGGGAGCTGTCGACATGGCGCAGGGCAACGTCGACCTCCAGGGAGACGTGATGCTCGCCGACGCTCTCTCCGGCAACCCGATCGAACGTATCAATCTCGGCGGAAACGTCCGAATTCAGCGCGCCGCCAACACCGGATTCAGCTCGCAGACGGTCGACCTCGAGCTGGACCTCCAGGGCGATCCGCTGGCCCCGACTGGTTCGGTGTCGCTCCAGGCCGACACGCTCCAGCTAAGCGGTCGTTCCTTCGAGCGCGCGACTCTCGACGTCGGCTTCCTCGAACCCCGTTCGGTGAAGCTCGACCTCGAAGCCACCCCCGACGACGAGACGCCTCCCATCGTGTTGAGAGCCGACGCGGGGTACACGAGCGACTTCACGCGGTTCGACCTGAGTCGACTCGACATCGGACGCCCCGGCATCGCGGTCTGGGAGCTCGCCCGCCCCACGACCCTGTCACTCGTCGAGGGGGGCGTCTCGATCGATCGGTTCCGTCTCGAGGAGGGCGACCAGTCCATCGACATCGATGGGACGTTTCGAACGGAGGGGGCCGAGTCGCTGACCGTCGACGTCTCGTCGCTCGATCTCGGCACACTCCAGACGCTGGCCGACCTCGAACTCGAGCCCGCTTTAGATGGCCGTTTGTCGACTCAGATCCAGTTGATGGGCACGGCACGCGCCCCGCGGCTTCAGCTCGACGTCGAGGCTCGAGAGCTCGTCTGGGGGTCGCTCGAGGGGATGAGCCTCGAGATGGAGGCTCGATACGTCCCCGATATCTTCCGGCTCGATTCGTTCGATTTCACCTTCGGCGAACAGACGCTGCTGACGGGGTCGCTCGCCATGCCCGTACGCTGGAATCTTCAGGGGGCTTTCGAGATATTCTGGCAGCGATCGTTCGAGATTGCTCTCCAAACTGCAGAGATCGACTTCGCTAAGCTCCCGACCGAAAGTCCCGAGCTTCCAACGCTTCCCATCAGCGGTCAGGGCATGGTTCAGTTCGATGCTCGCGGGACGTTGCGCGAGCCCGTCGTCGAACTCCAGAGCTCGTTGAGCGACGTCACGTACCGCGCCACGTTGGCCGGCGGGTCCTTCGATGTCGAGTCACTCGCCTCGAACCTGACGTTCCGCTACGACGCGACCCAGAGCGATCGCCTCGCGCTTTCTGCCAGTGTGAGCCGGCTCGACCGCCAGGTCATCGGACTCGAGTTTTCGACCCGATTCCCCATCGCCGACACGATCGAGCGCTCGGTGCGCGGACGGTCCGGAGGCCCCGACTGGCGCCAGTGGTTCGCCACTCATCCCGTCGATCTGGCCATCGACTTCGGCGAGTTGCAGCTCGGCCAGCTCCCCGTCGCACCGATGACTCGAGCCGACGCCGAAGGCGAACTCTCCGCCGAAATCCGTCTGGAGGGAACAACGCGTTCGCCGACGGGCCACGTCTCGATGGATCTCAACGACTTCGGATGGAATCAGTACCGCGACATCTTCGTCACCTTCAACTCGACGCTGAAAGACGATCGCGTCTCGCTCGAGCGTCTGAACGTCAAATGGGACGGCACGGAGATGCTGCGGGCGCAGGGCGGCGTCCCGGTCTCGGTGGCCGCTCTCCTCAAGGGCAACGTCGAGCCCGATCCCCCCGTCGATCTCACCGTCGAGTTGCTCCCGTTTTCATTTCAGAAGCTGAGTGCCATCGACTATTCGTTCTCGCGGTTTTCCGGTGATCTCTCGGGATACTTCGATCTCCAGGGGAGTCTCCGTGCGCCCGAGGTCGAGGCGCGGTTCGCGGCAGTTGACGCTCGTTTCGGCGGACCGGAGCGAGGGACGGTCGGCGTCGAACTCAATGCCGCCGACAATCGCGTCGAGGCCCGGACCTTCGTCTGCGAACAGGACCGCCGGGTGCTGGCGGGATACGTCGACGTCCCCCTCCTGTTGGATCCGATCGCACTCAGCGAGGGGGCCTCACCCTTGCTGGCCGGCGAGCTCGACGGACGTATCAAGGGGACGCAGGTTCCTCTTCAGCGAGTCGCACCGGCCGCGCTGTTTTCCGACCTCATCTCGCGGGTCGGGGGACAGCTCGACGTCGACGCGACGCTGGCCGGCACCTGGGACAAACCGCGCCCGAGTGGGTCCTTCGAGATCACAAACGGCGCGATGACCCTCGTCGACTACGGACGCCGATTCGAGAATCTCCGGCTCGAGGCGTCGCTGGATCGGGAGGCACTGACCGTCAGCAAACTCGCCGCCGAGAGCCTCGAGGGCTCGCTCCAGGGCAAGGCGACCGTCCAGGTCGAAGGGCTCTATCCCGGCACCGAGCCCCTTCCTCCCGACAGCACCGATGTGACCGCCCAGTTCCAAACCGATCAGTTCGACATCAGTGGCTTTGCCCCGAATACGGCGGCGCTGATCACGTCCTCGATCGACATTTCGGGTTCGCTGCTCCAGGCGCCGCGCGAGGTTTCGATCGAGACGAGCGAACTCGACGTCCGCCTCCCCGAGGGGGGGAACCGCGCGATGTTTGCGACCACGCTCCACAAGGATATTGACGTGTTGACTGGCGCCGAGGGGCGTGGAGAGGTGGCGCCCGAGATCGATGCGTCACTGACGACAAACGGACGGGTCGAGAGCAATACGGTTCGCATTCAGTTCAACACCAGCCGAGACAGCTGGCTTCGTCATCCCAGCGGCGATCTCAATTTCAAGGCCAACATGGGCATTCGGCTTGTCGGCAGTCGTGCGTATCTGTCGGGGAAGGTCGATTCGATCCGCGGCGATTTCGACTTCCTCGGCCGCGAGTTCCAGGTCCCCGACAAAGAGGGCGTCGTCCAGTTCACGGGCGCCTATCCCCCCGACCCACTTCTGGCCGTTGAGGCCTATCACCCGCTGAGCCGCGCCGTCGCCGCGGAGATGCAGGAGCCCCAGAGCGGCGATCCCCGCATCATCGTCGAGGTCGCGGGACGAGCGACCGAACCAGAACTCGAGATGCGCAGCGATCCCCTCCTCTCGGAGACCGAGATCATCTTCGTGCTGATGACCGGCCGTCCCCCCTCGAGCGCCAATCCCGGCGAGGACGAGGGCGCCGCCAGCCAGGCGGTGGCGGCGGCGAGCGGCGTCTTCTCCGGGCTACTGCAGAAGAAACTCGCCGGGACGCTGCCAGTCGACGTACTCCGCATTCAGACCGGCGAAAAGGGCTTCAGCGACAGCCGCATCAAGGTCGGCAAGTACATCACCAGCGAGCTGTTCGTCTCCTACTCCTACTTCTTTGGTGCCGAGGAGGACGAGAGCAACTACGAGGCCCGCGTCGAATACCATTTCCTGCCGCGCTGGATGGTCTCGGCCCGCTACGGCCAGAACAACATGGGTGGATTTGATATCTTCTGGGATATTTACTGAGCTATTCGCTCATTCCCGAAGCTCCTTCAACATCCCCACGTTGCGCTCGAAGCTCGGCTCGCCATCCTCCAGCGGCGGTGTCTCGACAACCGCCGGCATCTCCTCGAAGCGCGCGTCGTTGACCAGCCATCGGAACGTATCGAGCCCGATTTCGCCGGCGTCGATCTGGTCGTGGCGGTCCTTGCGGCTGTCGAGTTTGTGTTGGGAGCCGTTGAGATGGAATCCCTCCAACCACTCGAGGCCTACGACGCGGTCGAACTCCTCCCAGACCGACTCGTAGGACTCGCGCTCGGTCAGGTCGTACCCGGCGGCGTGGGCATGACAGGTGTCGAAACAGACGCCGAAGCGCTCCCGGTCGTCGAGCCGCTCCACAATCTCGGCCAGATGCTCGAAGCGATAGCCGATCGACGTTCCCTGTCCCGCCGTGTTCTCCAGCAGGAGCGTGACGTCGGGCCAGCCCTCGTCGGCCTCGTCGAAGACGCGCTGGATGTTCTCGGCGATCAGCTCGATGCCCTCCTCGACGCCCCGGCCCGTGTGGTTGCCGGGATGGACGACCAGATAGGGGATGCCGAGCTTCTGGCACCGCGTCATCTCGTCGGCGATCGCCGCGCGACTCTTGGTGATCGTCTCCTCGCTCTGGGAGCAGGGATTGATGAGGTAGCTGCTGTGAGCCATCAGCCCCTCGAGCGGGCTCTCTTCGTAGCTTTCACGGAAACGTTCGACCTCCTCGTCATTCCACATCCGCTGCTCCCAGCGGTTGTTGTTCTTCGTAAAGAGCTGAAGCGATTCGCATCCGTCGTCGACGGCCCGCTCGACCGCCCGATACGGACCGCCCGACGCCGATTCGTGCGCACCGATGATCATGGGCTTGCCTCCTGGTTGACGTCTCGTGGTTTGTATCTCGTGATGTCAAAGGGTCGGCTCGGGACGGTGACGAGGTGCGTGAGCTGGTCTCGCCCGTCGCCCCCGCATCTGAATGGCTGGCGCTTTCGAAGGAGAACAACGCATCTCCTTCGAACGCCGAGCTTGAAGACTCGATGACTCGGGTACTCCTCACGGAAGCGCCCGATCGAGATCGCCGATCAGATCGTCGATGTCCTCGATCCCAACCGAGATGCGCACCAGCCCGTCGGTGATGCCGAGCTCGCGCCTCATGTCGGCCGGCATCGAGGCGTGGGTCATGATGGCCGGATGTTCGATCAGGCTCTCGACGCCGCCGAGGCTCTCGGCCAGCGAGAAGATTCGCACCGTCTCGAGCATCTCGCGCGCCTCCTCGAGTCCACCCTCCAGATAGAAGGTGATCACGCCACCCGGGCCCGAGGTCTGCTTCTGAGCAATCTCATACTGAGGATGGGACTCCAGCCCCGGAAATCGGACGCGCTCGACCGCCTCGTGACCCTCCAGGAATTCGGCGACCTGCTGGGCGTTCTCGGCGTGCTGGCGCATGCGTACCGGGAGCGTCTTGATCCCCCGGAGCACCAGCCAGGCGTCCATTGGTCCGGGAACGGCCCCCACCGAATTCTGGAGGAATTTCAGTTGCTCGGCGGCCTCGTCGTGGTTGGTGATCACCGCGCCGCCGACGACGTCGGAGTGGCCGTTGATGAACTTCGTCGTCGAGTGAACCACCAGATCCGCCCCCAGATCCAGTGGCTGCTGGAAGTAGGGGCTCAAGAACGTGTTGTCGACGGCGACCGCGACCCCGGCGTCGTGGGCGATCTCGCAGATACGCTCGACGTCGTAGACTTTCAGAAGCGGGTTGGTCGGCGTCTCGAGCCACAGAAGCTCGGTATCGTCGTCGATCGCCGCCTCGAGTGTGTCGAGATCGGTCATGTCGACGAATTCGAAGTCGAGCCCCATATCTTCCATTACGCCCGTAAAGAGACGGTGGCTACCTCCGTAGAGATCGTCGCACGAGACGACTCGATCGCCGGACTCGAGCAGGTGCATAACCATCGCCATGGCCGCACATCCCGATCCAAAAGCCACGCCGTGTTCGCCGCCCTCGAGGCTCGCCAGGCACCCCTCGAGGGCGTCGCGCGTTGGATTGTGTGTGCGGCTGTATTCGTAGCCGAAGTCTTCGCCCGGCGATCGCTGGACGTAGGTCGAAGTCTGATAGATGGGTGTCATCAGCGCTCCCGTCGTGGGATCGGGGCGCTGACCCGCGAAAATCGATCGGGTGTCGAAATCGTAGTCGTCGTAGTTGACGTCGGGCTCGTCCATCGTCTCCGTGGCGCGTCGAGTCGCGAGTTGACCGGTCGACGTTCGCACACATGTTAGAGAAGACGACGCAAATGTCACGACGCCCGCGACTGACACCTTCGAAGGGGGCGAGGCCTCCGGACACAGACGGATCTTCATTCGAGTGCTGATCGTGTGCGATCGATCGGTGGAGAGATTCGAAGGAGGTGGACGAGGTACCCGAGCACAGCGTGTCGCCGCGCTCTGGGGCTCGTATCTCACGTCCATCTCGACATGCGGCGAGGTGAGCGAGACAATATGTCGATAACCCGCGATTGACATCCAGAATCTCCGTTGCTATCCCATCGCTCGCACGATGATTCCCTCAATCGTTTCCCGGGGATGAACGTCGCTGGGGGATGCGTCTGCCTTCCCTTGTTCTACATGTTCGTCTATTCGTGTTGGGGCTTCGCGGCGCGCAGGTGCTTCGAGGTCCCGTTGTTCTGACTCGCATCGCATCGATCCAAGGTCGTTCATGGCAACTCAAACTCAACAGACTTCTTCTCAGCCGGCTGCTGGCGATCAACCCACCACGGAAGATTTCGAGGATCTTCTGTCGGAGCACGACCAAGAGTTCCAGGTCGTCGAAGACGATGAGATCACCGATGGTCACATCCTCGAGATCAACGAGGACAACGCCCTCGTTGACATCGGCTACAAGTCCGAGGGCTTGATTCCGGTCGAGGAGTTCGAAGACGATTCCGGTGTCCTCCAGGTCGAGGAGGGCGACGTTGTCGACGTGCTCGTCATCGAGCGCGAAGACGAGTCGGGCCAAGTGATCCTCTCCAAAGAACAGGCCGACCGCAAGAAGGTCTGGGAGCAGCTCGAGGAGAAGTGGGAGAACGACGAGCTCGTCGAAGGCACGATCACCAATCGGGTCAAAGGAGGTCTGCAGGTCGACATCGACGTCGAGGCCTTCCTCCCCGGCAGCCAGGTCGAACTCCGCCCGACCCGCAACCTCGATCAGTACATCGGTCGAGAGTTCAAGTTCGAGATCATCAAGTTCAACAAGGGTCGGTCGAACATCGTCCTCAGCCGCCGCGCTATCCTCGAAGAGGAGCGCGAGTCGCTCAAAGAGAAGACCCTCGGCAAGCTCGACGAGGGCGCGGTCATCGACGGGATCGTCAAGAATATCACCGACTACGGGGCCTTCGTCGACCTCGGCGGCATCGACGGCCTCCTTCACATCACGGACATGAGCTGGGGCCGGATCTCGCATCCGACCGAGATGTTTACGGTCGGCGACGAAATCCAGGTCAAAATTCTCGACTTCGAACCCGACAGCGAGCGGGTCAGCCTCGGGTACAAACAGCTCACCCCCGATCCATGGGAGGGGGCCGAAGATCGCTATCCCGATGGCGTGCATGTCCTCGGGAAGGTGGTCAGCCTCATCGACTACGGAGCCTTCGTCGAACTCGAGGAGGGCATCGAGGGGCTGGTCCACATCTCGGAGATGAGCTGGACCAAGCGGATCAAACATCCGGCCAGCGTCGTCAGCGAGGGTGATGTCATCGAGTGTGTCGTCCTCGATCTCGATATCGACGAGAAGAAGGTCAGCCTCGGCCTCAAGCAGATCGAACCCAACCCCTGGGAGCTGCTCGAGGAGAAATACCCCGTTGGCACCCGGATCGTCGGTGAAATTCGCAACATCACCGACTTCGGGCTCTTCGTCGGCATCGAAGAGGGCATCGACGGGCTGGTCCACATCAGCGACATCTCCTGGACCCAAAAGATCCGTCACCCCTCGCAGCTGTACGACGTCGACGACGAGGTCGAGTGCGTCGTGCTCAACATCGACGTCGAGAACGAACGGTTCTCGCTCGGCATCAAGCAGCTCGAACCCGACCCCTGGGAGACCATTCCCAAGCGCTATCCCCCCGGCAAGGTTGTCGAGGCCGAGATCACGAAGACGACCGACTTCGGTGCCTTCGCCGAGATCGAAGAGGGCATCGAGGGCCTGATTCATATCTCCGAACTCGCCGATCACCGGGTCGAAGACCCCGAAGAGATCGTCGAAGAGGGCGAGACGCGCAAGGTCGAGATCATCAAGGTCGACCCCAAAGAGCGCAAAATCGCGCTCTCGATCAAGCGCTTCGTCGAAAAGTCCGAAGAAAGCGATGTCAGCGAATACGACGAGGCTGGCTCGCCGACGCAGTTCGGCGACGTCTTCAAGGACAAACTCGGCAACATCGCCGACGAGGACGAAGAGGGCGAAGAGGGCATCAGCGAAGAGGAACGTGAGGCACTCCGCGAGGAAGCAGCCGAAGAAGCCGAGCTCGACCCCGAGGAGATCGCCGCTCTCGAAGAAGAGGCCGCGGCTCTTCAAGAGGAAGTCGAAGCCGACGCTGACGTCGACGCCAATTCGGCCGAGCCGGAGGCGGAGACGAC
>JAQCND010000242.1 GCA_028274765.1 Bradymonadaceae bacterium | reverse complement strand
ACGCTCTTCCGATTGATCGAATCCTGGCTGATGCATGCACGCCCTCCCTCGATTCGCAGGGCGATTGCATTTGAATGTCTTCGCCCCTCGTGGTCGACTCGCTCTCCCCGCTCCGAGGGGGCGCTCGCCGACGTGCCAGCAAGCTGCTCACGTCACAGACGCACAGGCATGTCGAGGACATAGAACGAAGGTGTCCTCTCTCCGACGCCTCCCGGAGCGCCTTGATACTTCGCAGACGTGGGCTCCCAGCCGGCCTGGCATCGTAGCGCACTCGCGATCGAAGGCGAGCGATGCGTCGAGGAACGCCAAGTCATCGAGATCCCCGGCGAGCTCATACGTTGGATCGAGCTCTGATGCGATCGCCCTGCCTCGATTCGTGTCTTGACAGAGCCGCCCGGGCCCCCTAAACGATCATGTTCGCCTCGAGCGTCCTGCCAGGGACCCGAAGCTTGAGGTGGATGTAGCTCAGCTGGTTAGAGCGCAGGTTTGTGGTACCTGAGGTCGTGGGTTCAAATCCCATCATCCACCCTGCATCGACGTGGGCGCCCGTAGCTCAGCTCGGACAGAGCAGCGGACTTCGAATCCGTCAGTCGCAGGTTCAAATCCTGCCGGGCGCACTCGCTCGCCAGGGCCAGTAGCTCAGCTTGGTAGAGCGGCGGATTCTTAATCCGTTAGTCGGAGGTTCAAATCCTCCCTGGCTCATTCTGAGCCAGGTCCGTGCATCGACATCATCCCTCGATCGCTCGATGCTCGCCCCTACGTAGATGCTCGCCCCTACGTACACGTAGTAAAACGTCCCGTCTCTCGAGCGAGTTGGGTTCGAGAGACGTTCCTCTCATCGACGTATTGAGCCACCATTGCCCGCCGCTCCGGGGACGTGGCGTGTTCCATCGGCGTCTCGACTCACAACAGATGCGGCGCCGTCATTTCTCAACGATCACCGCGCATCGCGAGGAGCGATCCCCATGGGTTACGATCTCGAAGAAACCGGCGACCTGACACGCAAGGCGACCATCACCGTATCGGGTCAGGAGTTTCGGTCCGAAGAAGACGAGGCACTTCAGAATCTCCGCGGCGAAGTCGACATCGAGGGCTTTCGCAAGGGGAAGGTCCCCTTGAATGTCGTCCGAAGTCGGTACGGCGAGAAAGTCCGCGGTGAGATCGTCGAGCAGTTCGTCCAGGAACGCCTCCAGGAGGTTCTCGAGGACTACTCGGATCGACTCCTGAATCTCGAGCAGCCGGAAGTGCTCGACGTCCCGGACGCCGAGGGCGAGGGCGATCTGAAGTTTGCGGTCGAATTCGAAGTGCGTCCGGACCTCGACCCGGTCGGTTATCTCGGATTCGAAGTCGAAAAGCCCGAACCCGAGATCGACAACGACGAGGTCGATGAACAGCTCGAGCAACTTCGCGAGGAGCACGCCCGCCTCGAACCGATCGAGCTTCGCAGTACCATCCGGGAAGACGACGTCGTCACCTTCGATTTCGAGCCGGTCGACGACCGTCGGGAACTCCAAGACTTTACCGGTGAAGACGTCGAAGCCGAAGTCGGCGAGGGCGAAGTCCTACCGGGCATCGAAGAAGCGCTCGAGGGCGCCGATATTGGCGGCCATACCGTCGCCGAAATCGAGGCCGACGATCGCTTCCCGATCGAGGAACTTCGCGGCGAGACGATCGAGCTGAACATCAACATCAAATCCGCCAAGCAAAAGATCCTGCCCGAGCTCAACGACGAGTTCGCCAAGGATACCGGCGAAGCACGAACGCTTCTGGATCTGCGCTCGCAAGTCCGAGAGCAGCTCGAAGAGGGGCAGGAGCATCGTGCCCGACACGTCGCCGAGGAGAATCTGCTCGACAAGCTGATCGAACAGAACAAATTCGACGTCCCGCCGCAATTTCTCGAAGAACAGGTCGAGAGCGAGCTCGAGCGCCGCACGGAGATGTACCAACAGCAGGGCCTCGATCTCGAAGAGGCCGGCATCGACCCCGAGGCGCTCAAAGACGATCTCCGCGGCGAGGTCGAGCAGAGCCTCAAGACCGAGTTTATCCTGCTGGCGATCGCCGAGAAGGAGGAGCTCGAAGTCGAGGAACACGATCTCTACGAATTCTTCGAGCACCAGGCTCGCCACGACGAGCGCGTCTCGGCCCAAGAGCTGAAACGCCAGATGCAGCAGGACGAGGAACGCTGGGAGGGCGTCAAATACCAGGTCTTGATGGAGAAGACGAAATCCTACCTCCTCGACGAGGCGGAATTCGTCGAAGGCGAGTGGCCCGAGCAGGCCCAGCCCGGTATGCCGGGTGCGGCCGGCGCCGAAGGGGCTGTTGCCGCCGACGAAGCCGAGTCGACGGACGACGAGACGGATGTGGGCGAAGCCGGTTCCGATGAGGACGAAGTTGTCGATGCTGAATTTCCCGAGGACGACGACCCCGAATCGTCCTCCTGAGCGAGCCGTTCGCTCACCCGGCGTCGGGATGCATCTCGGCGCCGAAGGTTGACGTCGAGCTCCGACGTGGCCGACACTCGAGCCCTGCCAATTGCCCCTCGAACTTCGAGCGGAGAGACGACATGGCCTTCATTCCACAGGTTGTCGAAGAGACAAACCGCGGCGAACGCGGCTGGGACATCTTCAGCCGCCTCCTCAAAGAACGCATCGTCTTTTTGGGGACGCCGGTCAACGACCAGATCTCCAACAGCGTCATCGCTCAGTTGCTGTTCCTCGAAAGCGAGAATCCCGATAAAGAGATCTACCTTTACATCAACTCGCCGGGAGGGAGTGTGACTTCCGGACTCGCCGTCTACGACACGATGCAGTACATTCAAGCCCCCATCACGACGATCTGCATGGGGCAGGCGGCATCGATGGGAGCGCTCCTGCTGGCGGCCGGAAACGAGGGCCAGCGGCTCTGTCTGCCCAACGGTCGCGTTCTCATCCACCAGCCCATCATGGGCGAAGTCAGTGGACAGGCGAGCGACATCGACATCCAGGCACAGGAGATTTTGAACATCCGGGAGCGAATCAACAAGATCCTCGCCAAGCACACGGGTCAGGACATCGAGCGCATCAAGGAAGATACGGATCGCGACTACTACATGAGTGCCGAAGAGGCACTCGACTACGGGATTGTCGACGAAATCATCGATCGTCCTCCCGAACGCGACTGAGCCCCTCTATGTTCGATATCGAGCGCCTCGGGAATGTCCCCGGCCGCTCGAGACTTTCATGCATGGATTTGTCGGTCGGGGGCGCGCTGCCCCCGATGTCCGTTCGAGCAAGGGGCACGTCTTTGCGACGAAGCCCCCCACCTCGATCCCCCCGACTCATCCGTCGATGTCAATCTGGTCCCACGGAGAGTTGTTACCATGACCAATTCGGGAAACGGCGGAGGGAATCACTCCGATCTCTGTTGCTCGTTTTGCGGCAAGAGCCAACGAGAAGTTCAGAAGCTGATCGCCGGTCCAACCGTCTACATCTGCAACGAGTGTATCGGGCTCTGCGGCGATATCATCGACAAGGAACTCGAAGAAGAGGCGACGTCTCAGACCGAGACCGACGTCCCCTCGCCCTCCGAGATCAAGGATTTCCTCGACCAGTACGTCGTCTCGCAGGAGCGCGCCAAGAAAATCCTGTCGGTGGCCGTTCATAATCACTACAAACGAGTCGAAAACAAAGAACAGGCCGACGATGACGACGTCGAGCTCGAAAAGTCCAACATTTTGCTGATCGGGCCGACCGGAAGCGGCAAGACCCTCTTGGCCCAGACCCTCGCCCGCGTGCTCGACGTTCCCTTCACGATCGCCGATGCGACCAGCCTCACCGAGGCCGGATACGTCGGCGAAGACGTCGAAAATATCGTCGTCAATCTCCTGCAGGCCGCCGACAGCGACGTCGAGAAGGCCAGCAAGGGAATTATCTACATCGACGAGATCGACAAGGTAGCCCGAAAGGGAGAAAATCCCTCCATCACTCGAGACGTCTCCGGTGAGGGGGTCCAGCAGGCCCTGTTGAAAATCATCGAGGGGACGGTGGCCGCCGTGCCCCCCCAAGGCGGTCGCAAGCATCCCCAGCAAGACTTCATTCAGGTCGACACGAGCGACATCCTCTTTATTTGCGGAGGTGCATTCACCGGCCTCGAGGACATCATCAACCAGCGGCTCGGCGACCAGAAGATGGGATTTGGCGCCGACGTCTCCGAAAAAGAGGAGATGTCGTCGACCGAGCTTCTCCGAGAGCTACAGCCCGAAGATCTGATGCGATACGGACTCATCCCCGAGTTCGTCGGTCGGATCCCGGTCATCGCGACCCTCCAAGAACTCGACGAGGACGCCCTGGTCGAAATCCTGACCGAACCGAAAAACGCACTCGTCCGACAGTACAAGAAACTCTTCAAAATCGACGACATCGACCTCCAATTCGAAGAAGGAGCACTCCGAGCGATGTCTCGGGCCGCTCTCGAGCACGACACGGGGGCTCGAGGGCTTCGGACCATTCTCGAACGAGTCATGCTCGACCTCATGTACGAACTCCCGGGTCGAGACGAAATCGACGAACTGTGCATCACCGAAGAGATGGTCGAAAGCGCCGGCCACGACGCCATTGCTTTCAATGACCTCGAACTGGCGGAATCGGCCTGACGAGGTGGTTGCTTGTCGTCTCGACAGACGGGAAGCGCTCGACGCCCTCCTCCCGGATATCGGATGGAGGAGCGTCACCATATGAAATCGCTGTCGCGATGTGCCTTTTGAGTATCGAGGATGCCGTATGGCTCATTCGAATGCTCCCGATGAATCGTCGGACGACTCTCGGCGAGATCTTCCGCTTCTGCCTCTCCGAGACATTGTCGTCTTTCCCGACATGGTCGTGCCTCTGTTCGTCGGGCGAGAACGGAGCATCAGTGCCCTGGAAGAGGCCATGAACGAGGACGAGACTATCGTCCTCGCCGCCCAGCGCCGCGACAACATCAACGAACCGACCGAAGACGACGTCTATGACGTCGGGACGGTCGGGAACATCGTGCAACTCCTTCGCCTCCCCGATGGCACGGTCAAGGTCCTCGTCAAGGGACTGTATCGCGTGCACATCGACGAGTACGTCTCGAATGCGGGCCATTTCCGAGTCGCTCACGATCCCATAGACCCCCCGCCCGTCGAGATCGACGACGAGCTCGAGGATCTGATGGAGGCGGCTCGATCGGCCTTCGAGACTTACGTCGATCTGAACAATCAGATTCCACCGGACGCCTTCGGTCAGGTCGAGCAGCTCGACATTCCTGACGAGCTGGCGGACACGATTGCCGCTCAACTGTCGCTGGACCTGGATGACAAGCAGAGCCTCCTGGAGACTCTCAATCCGACCAAACGCCTCGAGACGCTCTACGAATTGATCCAGGAGCAGATCGAGGACGAAGCCGAGCGCAAGATTCGCTCTCGGGTCAAACAGAAGATGGACAACGACGACTCTTCCGAGCGGGAGACGTCGAATCAGTTTCAGCAGCAGATGCAGGACCGCCAGAGCGTCTTTGCCGACGAGCTGGAGGAGATGGAGGATCGCATCGAGGTCAAGGAGATGCCCCAGGAGGTGACCGAGCGCCTCCGGGACGAGCTGCAGAAGCTGAAGATGATGAGCCCGATGAGTGCCGAGGCAACGGTCGTGCGCAACTACATCGACCGCGTCCTCGAGCTCCCCTGGTACGAGATGACCGAAGATCGTCTCGACATCGAGACGGCCGAGGAGACGCTCGAGGCCGATCACTACGGGCTCGAGCAGCCCAAAGACCGCATTCTCGAATATCTCGCCGTGCGTTCGATGGCCGACGAGCCCTCCGGCACCATCCTCTGTTTTGTCGGGCCGCCCGGCGTGGGCAAGACCTCGCTCGGCCGCTCGATCGCCCGGGCCACCAACCGCAATTTCGTGCGCCTGTCGCTCGGAGGGATTCGCGACGAAGCCGAAATTCGGGGGCACCGCCGCACGTACATCGGGTCGATGCCCGGCAAGATCATCCGTTCGATCGATAAGGCTGGGAGCAACAATCCCGTCTTCCTGCTCGACGAGATCGACAAGATGTCGGCCGACTTCCGGGGCGATCCGGCCAGTGCCATGCTCGAGGTGCTCGATCCGGAGCAAAACGACGCCTTCAAGGATCACTACCTCGATCTGGACTACGATCTCTCGAACGTAATGTTCATCTGTACGGCGAATCAGCTCCAGCCGATTCCGGCTCCACTTCAGGACCGGATGGAGACCATTCGCATCCCTGGATACACGTCCCACGAAAAAGTCCAGATCGGCCAGAAGTATTTGGTCCCCAAGCAAATCGAATCCACCGGACTCGAGGACATCGACGTCCACTTCACTTCGAGTGCCCTCGATCGGATCGTCAACGAGTACACACGCGAAGCCGGTGTCCGAAATCTCGAGCGCGAAGTCGGTTCGATCTGTCGCAAAATCGCGCGCAAGGTCGTCGAGGGCGAATCGGATCGATCTTTTACAATCCGCGCCCGCACGGTTCCCACCTACCTCGGCCCCTCGACATACGAGGGAGATGAAATCGAGGACGAACACCAGATCGGGATCGCCAACGGCGTCGCCTGGACTCAAAACGGCGGCGTGATGTTGACCAACGAGGTCACCGTCATGCCGGGCAACGGGGACCTGATCTTGACCGGCAAGCTCGGAGACGTCATGGAGGAGTCGGCACGAGCCGCCATGAGTTACGTGCGAGCTCGAGCGCTGAACCTCGGACTCGATCCCCATTTTCACGAAAAAGTCGATCTTCACATTCACTTCCCGGAGGGAGCGCTCCCCAAAGACGGGCCATCGGCCGGGATCACGATGGTCACCAGCATCGTGAGTGCGCTGACCCAGACGCCGATTCGTCGAACGGTGGCGATGACCGGTGAATTGAGCCTTCGGGGACGAGTCCTCAAGGTCGGAGGCCTCAAGGAGAAGTTGGTGGCCGCTTATCGGGGGGGCGTCGAGATGATGATCATCCCGGACCCCAACCAAAAAGATCTCCAAGAAGTACCGGCACGCGTCAAACGCGGCCTGGAGATCGTACCCATCGAGCACATGGACGAAGTGCTCGCGCGAGCGCTCCTGCTCGACGACCCCGAGGCGTTTCTCGAACGGCTTCAGCAGCCCCTTATCCCGCCCGAAGTTCTTCGAAACGATCGTGATGAGATCGATCGCGTGCTCGGACGAGAGGATTCGTCGTCTCAGGATCTCGATCAGACAAAACCGCGCAAGTTGCACTGAAAAAAGATGGAAACCACTTGACGGCCGGGGCCGCAGCGCTTAAGGTAATTTGTCCCTCGAAAGAGGGACCACTCGATGCGCTGTGTCCCATCTGGGCGCATAGCTCAGTGGGAGAGCGACTGCCTTACAAGCAGTAGGTCCCTGGTTCGAACCCAGGTGCGCCCATCGTCGCATCTCGAGGGGTGGTAGTTCAGCTGGCTAGAACGCCGGCTTGTCACGCCGGAGGCCGCGGGTTCAAGTCCCGTCCACCCCGCTATCCCACACAATCATATTCGTCTCTCGGAGCCCACCCGTAGTCTGGGGATCGCAGGGATGCTGCCGACGATCAGGGGTGACGATTGAAGACCGCGTTGAGGGGAACGATTCTCCCCATTCCGTCCATCCCTCGATCCGAGGTCTCGATTACTTCCCTACTGTAAGATTCGGGGTGTTTGTGAGTCTCGCCTGCTCGCCTCGAGCCTCTCATGTGTAATGGCGCGTCACTCCCCCTGTTGATAAGCACAAATGCATAACACGACGACAAGTGCGCCTCGACGGCATCGTCGAGGTGTCACTCCCGGCCTCAATGCAGGTGACGGCCCCAAGCCCCCTCGTATGTCGATGAAGTGTGCGTCCCCGCCAGCTCATCTCCATGATGATTCCATCGGGTGTGACTCAGGTCCGTGGGATCTCGATGACGCGTGGCTGGGAGCGCTGGCGGCCCCGCCGGTCGAGCATCCAGTCGGTCAACCGCAAACGTCGCGCCACGGCGTATCCCACGAAATCCGAGCGGACCCGTTCCATCCTTGTACAATGGTCGGGGGGTATGAAATTGACAGGAACTCGAGCGATCGAGTAAGATGCAACATGCTATGTCATGAAAGGATCTTGCTCGAGGTTGCCCATGAAATCTGTATGGAGACACGTGCTCGCGGCTGCCATCACCCTGGGACTGGTGACCGCATGGGGATGCGGAGGTCGCAACGACGAGGTCATCTATCTGGATGTCTTCAACGGCTATCCCGGTTCGGAGAATGTGAGCGTATACGGCCCGACGGGCACGGTCACGTCCGACCTCTCTTTTGGGCAGCGGACCTCGAATTTCACGACGATCAACCGCAACATCGGGCAGGACTTCGAGATTCAGATCCAGGGAGCGACCTCGACAGCCGAGAAGTCGCTTCCGCTTTTCGATATGTATCCTCACGAATCGGCTACGCTCTTCGTGAAGCGACGAAGTGGACCGAGTACGGTCGATACGACGTTCTTCCGACACGTCCGCACGGGATACAAACGAGAGGATCGGCAGTGCGCCATGGTATTCGACAATGCGCTGTCGGCGAGAGATCCAAATACAACCACCTATCGGTATGTTCCGCTCTTCAAAGTTCGACCCTCGTGTGCAGGGTACGTCGAGCAAATCGGCAGCTACCGAGAAGATGGTTACGAGGATAGTGATAAAATCAATCCCCCCGAGTATCTCTTTCGCCCCGATCTCTATGACGACATCGAGCTCTTTCCCTGGTTCGCCCCTGTCGAGGCCAGTCAGGGAGAAATCGTCGACATTCGCGACGTCTCGGGCTGTCCGGCATACGGTTCCAACAACACACCGGCGAACTCATCTCAAGGTGGCGAGGACGATTCTCAGGGAGGGGGTTCGAATCAAAATGGCAACGGCAACAGTGGCAATCAGGGAGGAGAGCCCATTCGAGGGCAGGTTTTCGCCGACAACAGCACATATCGATTTGCCTGGGCCCCCGCCCGCTCGATCCTCACCCGACAGACAGCCAACGAACTCGGAAGGACAATCAATATCGATCCCCGACAAGGGAACATCGTAGGACCTCCTCCGACGCGTCAATACATGGAATGTATTGGATGGAACCCCGACCAGTCTGTCGAGAAAAACGTCAAGAATCTCGAGGAAACCAACCGTACGCGTATCACTCGGTGCAAAGGAGGAAGCGGCGCTTCGGCGTCGGTCGAGTCCGTTACGTTAGGGAACTCGTTGCTGCAGTACCAGTTCCGTGCCGGTCTCGGGGCGGACGTACCTCCGGGTCAGTGTGGATTCAGAGTCCGAGTGGCGTCCGACTTTTTCTCGATTTTCCGACGCTCCCAGAACGAGCCCGGCGGCGAACCCGTCCAGCAGACGTTTAGCTTTCCGCCGAGCCAAATATCGTTCTGGGTGCTCTACGGTCGTCCTATCGATCCCCGCATCGAATCCTGGGGAGTCGCCGATAAAAAATCCGGAGGCGGCTTCGTCAAGTTGCCCGAATATCCCGGCTCTCCCTCCCCTCAATCCAACTCGAATGGCTCGAACTCGGGATCGAACTCCAACTGACGATTCCTCGGCTGAGCGGCGAACATGGGTGAAGAGGTTCGCGAGAGCGTGCATGGTGTTCATGTCGCTCGGACTCTTCGGAGCGTGTGATCACGCTCGACAAGACGACGCGTCTTCGGACTCTGTTCGCCCGCTCCAGCCACTCGTCTACACCGAACGCCCGTCTCGTACGCCAGAAGCGGCCGAGGTTCGGGAACGTCGACTTCTGCGCGAACTCCTCTATGGTGCCGAACACAAGGGGCGCTGGGGGCCACTGAAGGCCGAGTCCTCCGACGATCTGCCGGAACTGGTCTCGTCGGAACGCCTCGGGCGCGCTCTGTTCGAGGGATTGCTCGGGGACGACTCCCTCTGGGATCACATCTTCGTATCCTCGACTGACTACGCGAGGCTCGTACGGGTCGACCTCGAGGCGGCGCGTGACTTCGTCAACCGCAAGCAGGCCGACGCGCTTGAAGCGCGACGGGCTTTCGAAATCGAACGAGCTTCGGAGCAACCTCGAGGGGGACTGAACCGACTCTTTACCTTCGAGTCACTCGACCTGGGTCGAGGACGGACCCTCGATGGCGCCTTTGCCGACGACGAAGAGCGCGTTGCTCAGCACTGGGACAATACGCTCACCATCGGGCTCGCCGAGGGAGATGCAACTTTCGAGATTCGAATCCCCAAGATTCTGCGTCTCCCTCGTTCGGGGCCTCACCGCAGCCCCCTGCTTCGCATTGCCTCCGACATTCATCTCGAATCTCGGTTTTATGCGTTTCTTCAGGCGGGACTTCATCTCAAACCCAAGCTCCTCCAGGGGGCCGAATACCCCATTCCCCTGGAGGTCGGCAACTACTGGCGCTACCGACGCCACGTCTTCGACGACCAGGACCAACGTCTGACAACGGTCACGCTCGCCGAACCCGATCGCACCACCATCAAAGTCACTTCGGTCGATCGCTACGGCACCCGTCGGCTCGTCGAGCTTCGGTTCAGCTACAACGCGCCGGACTGGTCGAATCATCACGAACACTGGCTGCTGACGCCGCGACGCATGTATCTCTGTTCGCGTCCCTGTCGTCGACATGTCGACGATCTCGACTGGTTGTTGAGCTATCTCGATCGTACCGAACCCATCACCCAACTTCCCCTGGAGCGGGGATCGAGCTGGGGAGGTACATCGACGTCGGACGGAACCCCCACTTTTCGAGTGGCCGAGGCGTGGCATCACGTCGAGACCCCCTCGGGCCGATTTTTCGGAGCGCTGGCCCTCGAGGGGGTGGGACCGCTCGCGACTCGGGGCGCTCGCCTGAAAGTGCAGCAGCTGACCCGCCAGCTCGTACCCGGCAAAGGCATTGTCAGACGCACGTACCGGGGGACGTATCGGAGGGACTCCTACCGCGTGGTCGAATCCCTGATCGACTACCGAATTCTACCGAAATGAGCGAGATTACTCGCCGGTGGGAAGCTCCTCTTTGAGAATACAGTCCGGAGGAGAGAAGGACGAACTCCCGACCTCGTTGTCGTCAAGGACCTTTCGACGATCGGACTTGGACCATCCGTCCCGATCGGACGTGGAGTTTGTGGCTCCACGGCTGGCATGACTCTCCTCGAGGGCCTCGAGGACTTCACGCATTCTCGACGTATCGGGAGCGGAGGACGATGCTTCGCTCGAACCGGACTCTCGCGCTCGTGGCGACATCTGTCTCAGCTTGTCGAGCACCTTCCGGGCCCGACGATTGCGCGCTTCGAGCGTGTGTCGCGTCGCGCCCCGAGCCGACTCCGAGGTATCGGACGGTTGATCCGATCCGGGAACGGGACGTCGCTCGATGCGCGCCCGGTTGGCAGCGACGTGGGGTTTGGCGCGCAACTCTGCCTCGTCAGTGCCGTCTCGGTAAGTCTGTCCCAGATTCGATTCCGGGGTCGAACCGGGCAGTAACACGAAGAGGGCCCAGAGCATGGTGAGTCCGAAGAGTCCGGCCGAACCCGAATGTCTCAAAACGTCTGGGGAGATCATGATGCCGCCTCACGCATAAGCTTACACTCGAAGCTTTGATTTCATGCCTAAATATAGCACATCCGGGATGGACTTCACACCCGACTGAACGCTCGGGGGAGGGCGATCGCATAGGGTCCGCTCGGATACCGTGGGATGCGCCGTGGCACGACGTCTGCAGTCGACCGACTCGATGATCAGCCGGCGGGGCCGCTGGCGCTCCCAACTACGCGTCGTCGAGATCCCACGGACCCGAGTCACACCCCATCGCATAAGGATGGAACGATCGCGGATACGATCCGGCTGGAAGCCCACTTCCGGAGGAAGTACAGGGGCGCTCCGGAGCCAAGCCTCCCGAATCGACTTGAGATGGGTTCGGAGCGCCAGCCAGCTGATCATTTCACAGACATACAAGTCTGCTCCAGGGGGAGCGTGGAAGATACCGCCACTCGACGCCGCATGGAACGGTCGAGCCGGAGGCGTCGAGGGACTGGATTGTTCTCTAATGCGATTGTCCTGACAATCGGATCGGCGCACGAGACGGTGTTCTCTCCTCGCTTCTGGTGTCGGACGTCGCTTCTGTCGCCTCCTCTCGCCCTGACCTTCATCATCCACGAGGGCTTCATGTCGACCGATTCGTGTTCAACTTCGCATCGGTCCCAAGAGCGAGTCCGTTCGATGGGGAGACTCGCCGAGAGTTCCCGCTCGATGTGAGGCGTGACCACGGCCGAGCCCCGTCGACGACGGTCGATTCATCTCCTCTTTCTCCCGAATGAGGACACCCATGTCCGACGATACCACGCAGACCAACCGACTCATCGACGAGACCAGCCCGTATCTGCTCCAGCACGCTCACAATCCGGTCGACTGGCATCCGTGGGACGAGCAGGCCCTCGAGCTCGCCGAGGAGGAGGACAAGCCGATCTTCGTCTCGATCGGCTATTCGGCCTGCCACTGGTGTCACGTCATGGAGCGCGAGAGCTTCGAAGACGAAGAGATTGCCGAATACCTCAACGACCACTTCATCCCCATCAAAGTCGACCGCGAGGAGCGTCCTGATCTCGATCAGCTCTACATGAAGGCCACCCAGATGATCACCGGACAGGGCGGCTGGCCGATGAGCGTCTTCTTGACCCCGGATCTGGAACCCTTCTACGCGGGGACCTACTTTCCGCCCGACGACAAGTGGGGGCGGCCCGGCTTCAAGACGGTCCTCGAGAACGTCCTCGAACTCTGGGAGAACGAGCGCGAACGCGTCGACGAGATCAGCGGTGAAATCACCGAAAAGATCCAGCGATCGGTCGAGACCGGCGACGACGAGACGGGGCTGTCGCGCGAGCCCCTCCAGTCACTGTACCAGCAGCTCGACTCGAGCTTCGACGCACGACACGGCGGGTTCGGGCAGTCCCCGAAGTTTCCGCCGAGCATGAAGCTCCGGACGCTGATGCAAATCGGTGACGACGAGGCGTTCGACGACGCTCAGCAGGCGCACATCGACGAAATGGTCGAGATCACCCTCGTCCGCATGGCCTCGGGTGGGATATACGACCAGATCGGGGGCGGTTTTCACCGGTATTCGACCGACGAACGGTGGCTGGCCCCCCATTTCGAGAAGATGCTCTACGACAATGCCCTGCTGGGGCTCGCTTACGCCGATGCTCACCGGGCGACGGGACGGGAGTTTTACGTCCGCATCCTCCGCGAGACGCTCGACTACGTCCAGCGCGAGATGACCTTCGACTACGACGACGCGGCTCGGCCCTTCTATTCGACCCAGGACGCCGAGAGCGAGGGCGAGGAGGGCAAGTACTTCGTCTGGACGCCGGAGTCACTCCGCGAGGTCCTCGACGACGAGGAGGCCGAGCGAGCCGAAGCGTACTGGGACATCACCGAGACCGGCAATTTCGAGAACCGGTGGTCGATCCCCAATCGCCTCCATGTGCTCGACGAGGAGGGGCTCGAGGAAGCCTTCGAGTACCGCCCCGACGATATCGCGGACATCCGCCGGAGACTCTTCGACGCCCGCCAGGACCGCGTCCCACCCGAGACCGACACCAAGATACTCGCCGCCTGGAACGGGCTGATGATCCAGACGTTCGCCCGCGCCGGATTCGTGCTCGACAACGACAACTACGTGCAGTCGGCGCGTCGAGCCGCCGAATTCGTCCTCTCGGAGATGGTCGAGAAGGGGGGCCGGAGTCTCGAGACCGACGACTTCGAGTTGATGCGCACCTACAAAGACGAGCGCGCTCGGTTTACAGGCTATCTCGACGACTACGCCTTCATGGCCGTCGGACTGATCGAACTCTTCGAGGCGACTGCCGAGCGCGAATGGTTGCGGCGGGCCGAACGCCTCGTGGACCGGATGATCGAGCTGTTCGGCGACGACGAGGGCGGCTTCTATTACACCGGCGAACACCATGACAACCTGCTGGCCCGCGACAAGGACCAGCTCGACAATTCCATCCCCTCCGGCAACTCGATGGCCGTCGAGGCGCTCTGGCGGATCGGTGAGCTCCGGGGGCGAGACGACCTACGGGATCGCGCCGATTCGGTGCTTCGCGCCGTCTTCCCCCAGCTCGAACACCAGCCCCGAGGCATGGGGCAGATGCTCCAGGGGCTCGACGCTCACCTGTCGGACCCGCTCGAGATTCTCGTCGTCGCGCCCGAGGGCACCGACCCAAGTCCGCTCCAGGACGTCGTGCGCCAGACCTACGTGCCCCACTCGGTCCGCGTGACGGCGGACCTCGGCGAGGTCGATCTCGACGACTGGTCCGAGACGATCCCCCTGCTCGAGGGCCGCGAACCCATCGACGGCGAACCGACCGCCTTCGTCTGCCGCCGCGGGACGTGTAAGCGCCCGACGACCGACCCCGACGAGCTGGAGGAGTTTTTGAGTGAAACCTGAGCCATGAAGAGAGTGCTCAGTCCAGAATTTACACGTATCCGTTGCGCCGGAACCACTGGAGCGAGTCGCGCAGGGTCGTCTCCAGCGGGCGAGTTCTGTAGTTGAGCTCGCCGCTGGCGCGCTTCGACGACAGTGGCCCCGAGTGCAGGAGCATCTCCAGGCCGCTCCATTTCGAGTTTGTTCTGGGCACCCAGTCAGTCGCCCGATCGGCCCAGCGCGCCAGCGTGCCCGCCCAGTCGTCGGGGAGACGCTGGCTGGGGACCTCGGCGTCGGCGATGCGGGCGAACCGCTCCACGAGCGAGGAGGCGCCGATGTTCTCGCCGCCGAGGATGTAGCAGCGTCCGGGGCGGCCTTGTTCGAGGGTGGCGACGACCCCGTCGGCGACGTCTCGCACGTCGACGGCGTTGATCGTCCCGTCGGGGAGGACCGGGAGCGATTCGTCGGCGATGCGCACGAACAGTTCGCCGGCATCGGGCTCGAGATCGCCCGGCCCGAAGATCGCCCCCGGGATGGAGACCGTCACCGGTAGACCCTCCAGGATATAGCGATAGATCTCGGCTTCGGCGCTGGCAGTGGCCTCGACGTAGGGCGATTCGGTCGTCCCCGGCGTATAGAAGTCGGATTCGCGCCGCTCTTCTTCGTCGCGCTCTTCTGTTTCGCCCTCCTCGGATTCGGCCGGATCTGGCTCGCGCTGTTTCATCCGCTGGGACGTCTCGCGCGAGATGCCGAGCGTCGCAAACGTCGAGACGTAGACGACGCCCCGGATACCCGATCGGAGCGAGGCGTCCAGGAGCGTGCGGAGGCGACCGACCTCCCGGCGGCGGCGGTCGTCGAGGTCACCGTCGTTTCGAAGCCACCGCCCGCCGCAGTCGACGACGGCCATGCAGTCGTCGAGGACGTCCTCGAGCGCCGGATCCTCGAGCCCCTCGACATCGTGCCACTCGATCTCGACGTCGTCGACGTGCCACGTCGGTCGTCCGGGGCGTCGCAGTCCGTAGATGGGATAGCCGCGCGTATCGAAGGCACGAGCCACGTGAGCCCCCAGAAATTCGGTCGCGCCCGTGACGAGAACAGGTGGTTTCATCGGTGTGTTCCTGCGTGTCGAGTGGTATTCGAGCAATATCGCTGTCGCCTCGCTCCTCCCGACGAGGAGTCGCTCGGCGATTTGCCAGCAAGCATACTAGCGCTCCCTATGAAGAGGGAAATCATGAAATGGGATGCCTCTTGGAGCGCAGGTTCCCAGCCGGCTGGGATAGCAGGGATGCCCACTTCGAGACATACAGGGGCGCTCCGAGACAAGACAATGGCTCCAGACAGGATGGGACGCCATCGGAGCTGGCGGCCTCGCCGGTTTACGAGTTGATTCGAATGGATCTCTCGAATCAACATTCCTCCTCACGGCTCGGGTTGGAGGCATCCGATCGGGGATGGGCCATCCCGATTGCCTTGCACGATGTCAGCGAGCCGGCTCAACAGCCCCTTCTCACGATCGAGGGGGGCTCTTTTTCATTTGCCTCCAAACATCTCCTCGAGGGTCGCCTCGACGCGCGCCCATTCCATGTCCTGTTTGCGGGCGAACAGCTCGAGCTGGCGCTGGGTCTTCATCCACCGGTTGCGGCTCTCCTCGTCGGCGGTCTGGTCCCAGTCCTCGGCCTCCTCGTCGTAGGATCGCGTCTCCCAGTCCCACGTCTCGGCGACCGACTCGCCGGTCTCGAGTTCGACCTCGAGGGTGGCCTCCCACTCGCCCTCGTCCCACTGGAGCTGCACGATGTGATCGGTGTTGAGGTAGTAGGCGTCGGCGTCGTCGGGGTGGATGTTGAGAAACATCACATCTCCTCCAGCACGTCGATCCCGATCAGATCGAGCGCCGTCTCCAGGGTGCGTCCGACGGCACGTGCCAGAAGCAGCAGTCCGTCGCGGCGCGGTCCCTCGAGATCGACGATGCGATGGTCGGGATCGTTGTAGAGCGATGAAAACGATTGCGACAGCTCGAAGACGTATTCAGTGATTTCACTCGGATCGAGGTCCCGGACGGCCTCCTCGATGCGGTCGGGCCAGTTGCGCAGATGCCGGACGACCTCCATCTCGCGGTCGGTGCCGAGCGCCTGGAGCGCTTCCGCCCGAGCCTCGCCGTCGAGGTCGGGCCAGCCGCCGACGCGACGTCCGATCGATTGAATGCGCGCGTAACTGTAGAGGCAGTACGGCCCGGTTCGCCCCTGAAAATCGATCGATTCCTCGGGGTCGAACTGGACGTTGGTCCGGGGATTGTAGTCGAGGACGTGGTATGTGAGGGCGGCCAGTCCGATGCGCTCGGCGCGACGCTCGATCTCGTCCTCGTCGAGGGTCTCGTAGCGGTCGCGGACGGCGTCTTCGGCCAGATCGTGCATCTCGTCCATCAGATCGTCGGCGTCGACGACCTTGCCCTCGCGGCTCTTCATCTTGCCCTCCGGCAGATCGACCATGCCGTAGGAGAGATGATGGAGTTTGCCCTCCAGTTCGGGTTCGAGTTCGGCGAGGATGCGAAAGAGCACGTCGAAGTGATAGTCCTGCTCGTCACCGACGACGTAGATCATTTGATCGAGGTCGTAGGCCTCGAAGCGCTGCATCGCCGTGCCGAGATCCTGGGTCATGTAGACGGTCGTGCCGTCGCTTCTCAGCAGGATCTTGCGGTCATCGAGCCCGACTTCCTCGAGGTCGAAGGCGACGGCGCCGTCGTCGAGCCGCTCGAAAAGCCCCGCCTCGAGCCCCTGTTCGACGATCTCGCGGCCGAGTTCGTAGGTGTTGGACTCGTAGTAGACGTGATCGAACTCGACGCCGAGCCGCTCGTAGGTCTCGTCGAAGCCGTCGAGCACCCAGCCGTTCATCGTCTCCCAGAGCTCGAGGACCTCGTCGTCGCCCTCCTCCCATCGCTGGAGCATGTCGCGGGCGCGCTCCCCGAGCTCGCTGTAATCGTTGAAATAGTTGTCGCGGAAGCTCTCGAAGAAGGCCTCTCGGATCTGCGGCTCCTGTTCGCCGAGCTCGTCGGGCAGACGGTCGGCCTCGCGTTCGCGCTCGACCCAGTCGCGAAACTCGCGCTCGGCCTCGTCGGTCGACTTCCACTCGTCGTACTCGTCGTCGATCAGTTCGTTGAACCGGACGTAGTAGTGGCCGACGAAGTGGTCGCCTTTGAGGCCGGCCTCGTCCGGCGTCTCGCGCTCTCCGTCGATCTGGTAGGCGACCATCGACTTGCAGATGTGGATGCCGCGGTCGTTGATCAGGTTGACCCGCTCGACGTCGTGGCCGCCGAATTCGGCCAGCGTGGCGACCGATTCGCCCAGCAGGTCGTTGCGGACGTGCCCGAGATGCTGGGGTTTGTTGGTGTTCGGCGCCGAATACTCGATCATCCAGTGTTCGGACGTCTCGACGACGTCGCCGCCGAAACGCTCGCGGTCGAGGGCGTCGGTGACGACGACGTCGGCGAGGCGGCTCGGTGCGAGCGTAATGTTGACGTAGGGGCCGTTAGGGCAGATCGTACCGATGAGGCCCGAGTCCGAGTCATCGTCCTCCGCGGTGGCCTCGAGTCGCTCGGCGAGTTGTTCGGCGATCTCGGGAGGCGGCTTCTTGAGATGGGGCGCCAGCGCATAACAGGGAATGGCGAGATCGCCCATCTCGGGGTCGGGTGGCTTTTCGAAGTCGATCTCGTCGATCGCCTCCTCGGGAATCTCGACCTCCCGGAGTGTCTTATCTCTAATGGCCGCCAGATGGGGTTCGATATCTCGAATATTCATGGCATATGCAGGGGTCGCAGAGAGACTCGCCTTCGGGCGCCGCGAATCTAGGTCTGACCCGGCACGCTTGACAAGGGAGACATGTCACAGCGCAAATTCTCAGTGATGGTCGTCCCCGAACACTGGGAGGGTGATCGCACCACGCTGGCGAGTCGGCTGGCTCCGATGACTTCGCAATCCCCCCAACAGCTCGAGCGAGCCATGGAGCGGGGAGCGTTTGCCTTCGAAACGGACCTGAGCCACGACGAAGCCGATCGCGTCTGGCGCCGCCTCGAGCGACTCGATCTGCCGCTCCGTATTACCGACGACGACGGCACGATCGTCCGAGCATCCGGCCAGCCGAATGACGCATCCGCTTCGACGACGGGCGATGGGCCCGCGTCGGCACACGAGGCCGAGCCCTCCAACTCCGTACTCGGTGAAGAAGCGGAGGCGATCGAATCTTCACTCCGGACAGCAATCTCGACGAGCGACAATCTGGAACCGGTCGAGGTCGACGCGGATGATATCTCCGGGGGCGAAGAGACGTCCGCTCAGCTCGAGCCCCTTCGTCCCGATGAGGCTTCGGACGACGACGTGCGCCTCCCGGCGCTCGGAGACTCCGGGGGCGACTCCGACGAGAAGTCAGACGATACCTCCGCCGACGACACGGACGATAGCCATGAGGAGAACGACGCCTGGTCGGACATGCTCGGCGACAGCGTCTCGAACTCGTCGGGATCCGGCCCATCGTCTCTACCCGAGGAGGAGCGCCATCGAGCGTCCAGCGAGCCCGTCAGATCGGAAACCGCGTCTCTGGACGCCTATCCCGAACGCGATATCTCATCGGATCATTCGTCTGACGAGGATGTCGCCGAGCTTTCGGCGAACCCATCCGATTTCTCCCCCTCCTCTCCGACGGATCAGCTCGACGAGGCGTCCGATGCGCCGACGCCGTCCGACAACTCGAGGGCCTCGATCGACTCCAGTCCCTCGAACGAGGATGACACTTCTTTCCATTCATCGGCTTCCGAAGACTCGTCTCCAGAGCGCGAAGTTCGACGTTCCACGAGTACGTCCCCCGATGAGGGTCACGAGGGGCTGGCTCCAACGGCCGAGGCGCAGGGACCCATCGATCCCGCCCTCGATTCGGCGTCGTCATCGGAGCCGCCCACGAGCTCCGAGGATACCAGTACCACCTCTTCGGACGATGACTTCAATTCGACCCGGATGACCGAAGCGTTAACCGAGACGGCGGGTTCGGCCGACAAGCCCTACAAACCGGATTCGTTCGACGATCGCCCTACGCACATCCCCGCGCTGGCGGCCCTCTTGAGTGCCATCGCGCCCGGTGCGGGTCAGATCTACAACGGTCAGTCGGACAAGGGGTGGGAGTACGGATGGCGTGCCCTCCTCGTCCTTCCCTGGTTCGAGGGCATTCGACAGGCGTATCGGCGCGCAGAAGCGATTCGCACCTACGAGGCCCCTCCCCCCGATGAGGGAAGTCTCAAGCGGGCCCTCCTCCACGTCCCGCTCTGGTGTGGGGGCGTGGCCAGTCTCGTCTTGTTGTCGCTCGGGAGTCTCCGACTTGTCCAGTCACTTCGAGAGCCCCCTGACACTCCTTCGACCGAGTCGGCTCGGGCGGTGGGTGCGGCCATCGGAAGCGCCGAATTCGAGCTCCAGAGAGCCCGGATTCGGGCGCGCTCGAAGGCCATCGACAACCGCGAGCCCGAAAAGCAGCGATTCACGATGAGTGACAACAAGCGCGCTCAGCGCCTCTTTCGGATCGGATACAAGCACTGTCGAGCTCTCAAATACGAGATGTGCGCGAGCTCCATGAAACGTGTCAGTCAGTTGAGCGACCCGCTCCGTCACAAGGCCATCAGCCTCCAAGCCTGGGCGAGCAGTCAGCGCAATGCCGACCTCCCGCGCAAACCGATGCCCGACTTCGATCTCCCCTCTTCGATCGACGTCGAGACCTCCTCTTCAGACGGCGAGTCCTCCGTTCGGACTCGATCACCGAACCGGGATGCCGAATCGACGTCGTCCGAGCGTTCCGACGAGCGGTCCTCTCTCCCCCCGCGAGAGGTGGATTCCGCCCGTTGAGCCCCGGCGTACGAGGAATTTCGTCTCGATCGTCCAGACTGCGAGACCGTCATGACCATTCGACTGAAACTTCTCCAGCCCGATGGCGACTCCCATCGGGAATTCGTCTTCGATCGAGCGGAGATCTCGATCGGTGAGGGACTCTTCAACGACATCGTCTTGGAAGATGTTCACGGCATTGGCATCTACGGCGTGATCGATACCGAGGAGGGAGCCCTTTTCCACAGCAGACCTCACGGCGTACCCGCTCGCTATTTCCGGGCTGGCGAACTTTTCGACGAGACCGAAGCCGATGAGTCCGCCTCGTGGTCACTCGACGAGGGAGATCGATTGGAACTCGGCGGCGAGACGTCGTTCCAGCTCGAGGTTCTCCGGCACGAGGAGGAGGGAGGCTCGTGCGTCGAAGCTCACTCGCTTCAATCGTTCGAAAACGCCGACCTCGACCCCGAACTCCATCGCCACATCTGGACGCTGGCCGATGCCCTCTCTCGTGAGCCGACTGTCGAAGGTCTATTGCGGGGCACGGTTGCGCTCCTGGCCGCGCACACGGACCGCCCCCCACTGCGCACGAGTCTGGCGTGTCTCGATCACGAAGGACGACTCGCCGATCACGTGCACGTCTTCGAACCCGATGCTGACGGAGGCTCTCTCTCCCTGGAGTCCGCCCACTCGATGGCTCCACTCACCCATCCGGGAACCTACACGCGACAGTCTACCCCTCTGCTCGGACTCGGGGCCGAGCGGCATCGTATGCGAGAGATCGTGCAGGCGGGTGACGCTCTGGCCGTCTATCCGAGCGGGCGAGGGGACCTCGGGATACTCTACCCCATCGGAGGCGACGCCCGAGGTGTGCTCGACATCGAGTGGGAGAGCGAGACGCGCGAGCCTCTGATCGAACGGATGGGGCGACTCGGACGGCAGCTCGCCCCGGTGTTGCGCCTCGTGCTCGACCGACTCGCCCGTGCGTCTCAACATGCCGGGCTCGTCGAGGAGAATCGCTACTTCCGGGAGTGCCAGCGGAGACAGTACTTGTTGAAGGATCTGGTCTGCGAATCCGAGGCCATGCAGCAGGTCTACGAGACCCTCGAGTCCTGGACGTCGAACGATGCACCGGTGTTGCTGGTGGGTGAAGCCGGAAGCGGCAAAAGCCTCCTGGCCCGAGCCCTCCATCATGCGTCGACCGAACAGAGGGACTCGTTTTTGAGACTCGACTGTCGAACTCTATCCGAAGAGGTGTTGAACGTCGAACTCTTCGGCTGCACCGAATGTCGACTCCCCGACGCGACGGGACCTCGCAAGGGCGTCTTCGAGTTGGCGCGCGGCGGGACGGTATTTCTCGACGAGATCGATCACCTCTCGACGTCTCTGCAGGCCAAAATCGTCCGCGTGCTCAACGAACGCGAAGTGCGACGTCTGGGAGAAGCCGTGGGGCGCCGCGTCCAGACGCGTCTGATCGCGAGCACCCACCGCGATCTAAAACCCCTCGTCGACGAGGGGAGCTTCCGGCGGGATCTCTATCTTCGCCTTCAGGAGCGGGGACTGGACGTCCCTCCGCTTCGAGAACGCGAAGCTGACGTCATGCCCCTGGCTCACTCCTTCCTCGAGACGTTCGCCGAACGATACGATCGCCCGTGTCGGCGATTCGACCGAGAGGCTCGGAAGCTCCTCCAGGAGCACGAATGGTCGGGCAACGTTCGGGAGCTGAAGACGGTCGTCGAGTCCGCCGTACTGAATGCGAGCGGAGTCGAACACCTGACGGCGGAGCATCTGGCGCTTTGAGTAATCTGCGGAGGGGCAATACATGATCGAGCGACGCCAGTTGGCGCCCTGCTCCTCACGACGAGGCGTCGCTCGACGACTTGCCGGCAAGAATGCTCGTGTCACAAACGTATGGAGACGCTCCGTATGATAGCACGATCTTTATTTCCCAAACGCCTTCCGGAGCGTCGGCGTCCGCGCCGGCCTGGCCCCATCCTCGAATCGACATGTGCCCTTCTCCGTGTCCTCCGTCTCCCGGAGACGTATGGGACTCAATCGTCCCCGAGCTCGTCGATCATCGCCTCGACGGCCTCCATGTGCTCATCGGTGTGCTGCACACAGCTCTGGAGTGCGGCTGTCAGCTGGAGCGACGTCTCGAGATCTTGATCGACACATCGATACAGTGCGGCCTTGGCGAGTTTGACGGCTTTGGGGGGAAGGGATGCGATCTGCTCGGCGGTCGCGCGCGCTTCCTCGAGTACGTCGTCGTGGTCGACGACCTCGTTGACCAGATCGATCTCGAGAGCTTCGTCGGCGTCGATGATCTTGGCGGTCAAAATGAGTTCGACGGCCTTGGAAAAGCCGACGACTCGGGTCAGCAGATACGCTCCGCCATCGCCCGGGATGACACCGACTCGGGCGAAGGTGGACCCGAATTTGGCGCGTTCGCTGGCGATGCGAATGTCACACATCAGACTCAAATCGAGACCCGCCCCGATCGCCGGACCGTTGACGGCCGCGATCACGGGCTTTTCGAAGGACTCGAAGCGTTTGGGCACGCGGTGGAGTCCCTGGAGGTAGTTGTCCCGGAGCTCGACTGGATCCCCGGAGAACATCCCGCTCCGCTCCTGCATGGCCTTCAGATCGCCCCCGGCGGCGAAGGCATCTCCGGCTCCGGTCAAGACCACCGCTCGGACGTCGTCGTCTGCCTCGGCGCGGTCGAGCCCCTCGATTAGCTCGGGAGCCATCTCCTCGGAGTAGGCGTTGCGCGCCTCGGGCCGGTTGAGGGTGAGCAACGCCAGCGGGCCATCGATTTCGTAGAGGACGTCGTCAGCATCAGACATGAGGGTATCTCCCGATACGGTTCAGTCTCTCTCGGCTCGTATGCGGCGATGAATACGACTCCACTCCAATGGCAGATCGTATGTCAGCGAAGGTCGTCCTCGCGTACGCCCTCCGACCCAGCTAGCGGCAGGGCGACCACAGTGAGATGAGTGCCACCGCCCGAACTCCGTGTTCTCCACCCCGATTCGATTGAAATGACGACTCGTCCGTGCCCGGGCGATCGCACGACGGCTCCGTTGCCTCGGGGCCGAACTCGTTCGAGGCACTCGATATGCGAGGACGTCTCCGGCGTCTGGCTCAGCGTCCAGCATCGCTCGACGGCTCTTCAGTGTCGGCGTTCACATCCGCCCCGGCGTTCGAGGAGGAACCTCCGTGATCGGGATCGGTGTGCTCTCCCGAGAATGGCTCGTCTTTAGAGGGATCGAGCTCGCCTCCGTCGAACCGGAGATCAATGGCCTCAGCTCCTCCTTTTCGGGCGATCTCGAGGGCGCGGCTCAGATCGTCGGGGGCGATGTCGTCGACGAGACGAAGCGTCAGGTGCACGGATGGCTCATCTTCGTCGGGAATGGCCATCCACCATTTGCGAAAGCCCTCCATCTCACCGATGCTCGACCCGTCGCTTCCCATCCATCGTCGTCCTCCGATCTCGAAAGTC
>JAQCND010000167.1 GCA_028274765.1 Bradymonadaceae bacterium | reverse complement strand
CAGGTATGCTAGCCGTGGGACGTCGAGCGGAGTGTGTCGTTCAGCTCCTCACTCTCTCCCTTCGACAAGGCTCGCGATCGAGATGAACATCGAGGATACACTGCGTCAATACGACTGGGTGGTTCGATTCGTACTCGTGGCCGTTGCGGTGGTACTGGTGGCGGTGATCGCCAATCGTCTGATCGCCTGGCAGCTCACCCCGATGACCATCCCGACCCCCCGGGATTTCGCGAGCCAGTCTCAGCCCTCGTCTCAGGAGACGTCGGAGACAACGGACTCTCAAAGTGACGCCCCCTCGTGGGACGATGCGATCGCCGATCGATGTCTGTTTGGATGCCCCGACCAAGAGGACGAGCCCAAAAGCTGTCCCGGCGGCTGTCCCGACGGCAAAGAGTGTCAAGACGGAGTTTGTGTCCCGACCGACCCCCCCGAAGACCAACAGGCCAACAAGCCGGATGTCCCGGTCAAGAGCGATCTCAATATTCGATTGATGGGATGTATGGTCTCGGGCAATCCGGACTACTCAATGGCCCTCGTCCGGGACGGCGAGTCCGATGACAATTACATCATCAGCACGGGCGATCGGCTTCCCAACGACGCCAAAATCGTCGAGATCAAACGCGACCGCATCTACATTCGTCACGAGGGGCAGTTGCAGTACATCCAGATCGAGCAGTCCGTCAAAGGCGATCAGAGTCCCGTCTCGATCAACACGGGACGCGGACGCGGTCGAGGATTGACACGGGGCCCCGCCACCCCCTCGCCCGCTCAGGCCCTGGAGCGCGTCGGCGACGAGAGCGCTTCGGACGACGGGGATGACGCGGAGGCGGAACGCGTCTCCGGACAGGAATACGCCGTCGAGGAGGATACGGTCGAGGAAAAGCTCGAAAATCCCGAGGAGCTAGCCCGCGAAGGACGCGCCGTCCCCAATTACGACGACTCCGGCAAAAATCAGCGAGGCATCAAACTCATGGGGCTCTCGAACTCGGGGATCTACTCGAAGCTGGGGTTCGAGAGCGGCGATGTCGTCCGGTCGGTCAATGGTCGGGAAGTCTCGTCGCCCCGAGGGGCTCGCGACCTGTTCAAACAACTTCAGGATCAGGGGTCGATCTCCGTCGAAATCGAACGCAACGGAGAGGCCATCGAACGCGACTATCAACTCGAATGACGAGACGGATCCCGATCTCGGTCACACGCCGCACCCTCGCCTTCGTGCACTCGACATCACCCCCCTTTCGACGGGGAGCGAGCGGCGAGTTGTGCGGCCCGAGGTCGAGCGGCCTCCCCTCGTCCCTTCAGCCACTCTGAGAGACGTCAACTGATGAACGAACCGGAATCGCACACACACATGGATGTCTGGCCGAGTATGCGCGCTCGAATCGGGCTCGCTGGGTGGATTGTCATTGCTCTAGCGTGGGGGGGACTGACTCCCGAACTCCAGGCGCAGGAGGCGACGAGTGACGAACCAGGGGTCATTCAGCGCGGCGAATCCGATAGCGACGACGAGGAGAGCGAAGAGAACGAGGGGGACGATCGCCCCCAGGCCCAGGAGGAGCAGGAAAGGTCGTCCGGCAACCAGCCCTCGTCGGGCCAACAGCAGGGAGGAGATTCCAATCAGCCTCCCGAACAGCAGGGGCAGGTGATCACGCCCGACAACGCCAGTCCCAACGAAAAATACAATCTTCCTCCGAACTTCGATCCCAACTATCAGCCCAGCAGCGCCCCCGACAACGTCGAAGTCACGATCGACTTCCGAGAGGCCAAGCTCGAAGAGGTGGTCAAATTCTTTTCCGGCGCGATGAAAAAGAACTTCATCATTGCCAACAGCATCCAATCCAACAAGACGATCACCATCATCTCGCCGGAGGACGTCACCCTCGCCGAAGCCTACCGAGCCTTTCTGGCGGCCCTCGAGATGAACGGCCTGACGCTGGTCAAGATGGGAGATTTTCACAAGATCGTTCAGTCGAAACAGGCCATCTCGGAACCGGGGCCGACGTACGATGAGGACGACCGCATTCCGAACGAGGCCCGGATGATCACGGCGATCATTCCCATCGAAAATGCCTCGCCCGACGAGATCAAAAACGTCATCGGCAACTTCACCTCGCCGGCGGCGACGGTTCTTACCCATCGCGACTCGCTGATCATCTCCGAAAACGCGGCCAACGTCCGGCGTATCCGCAACCTCGTCGACCGACTCGACAAAGGAGATGCCGGCAAACAGGTCTTCATTTACGACGTTCAGTACGCCGACGCCCAGAAGGTCGTCGACAAACTCAAAAAACTCTTCCAGCAACAGGGCGGCGGTGGAGGTCGTCGCGGACAAAACGGGGGGAGCGGCAAACAGATCGCCGGTGCCAACATCGATGTCTCCCAGCTGATCGCCGACAAGCGTACCAATCAGCTGATCATCGTCACCGATCAGGACTCGTTCGATCGCATCAAAGACATGATCGAGCTGCTCGACGTGCCGATGAAGGCCGGCGGCGAGGTCCACGTCAACTTCCTCGAATATGCCGATGCCGAGGAGCTCTCCTCGACGCTCTCGAATCTCGTCTCGGCGGCCCAGGAGGCCACACGCCGCGGCGGTCGAGGCGGCGAGGCGCAGGGCGGCGCCATCCTCCAGGGCGAGGTGCAGATCACGGCCTACAAGCCGAACAACGCACTCGTCGTCGTGGCCTCCCCCAACGACTACACGGCGCTCGAACGCGTCATCGATACGCTCGATCGACCGCGTCGTCAGGTCTACGTCGAGGCGGTCATCATGGAGGTGAGCCTCGACGCTAATCGCACGCTCGGACTCGGCGTCAACACGGGACTCGGCCAGGACTTCCAGGGCGTCATTCCCGATTCCGCCGTCGAGAGTGGAGCCGTCTCCGGCACCCAAGGACTGATCGTCGGCCAGTCGAACTTTCCCGGATTGAGCGGACTCACCAACGCCATCAGCGGCACGGGGGGCTCGATTGGGCTGCTCGGCCCGCTGGTCGACATTCCCGGCACGAGTATCTCGCTTCCGGCCTTTGCGATGCTGCTTCAGGCAACTCAGACCGACAACTCGGTCAACATCCTCTCGACGCCCTCGGTGTTGACGATGGACAACGAGGAGGCCGAGATCGTCGTCGGCGAGCGCGTCCCCTTCCTTCGCGGCATCTCCGGAGGAGGCGGCGGCCTCGGCGGGCTGGGCGGGCTCGGGGGAGGACTGGGCGGGGGCACCGGTACCGGCACGGGAACCGGTACGAATACGAATCTCCAGCAGCTCCGACAGGCCAAGCAGGGTCAGACTCAAACCGGTACGGGCACCGGAGGCGGCCTGGGTGGGGGCGGGCTCGGCGGGCTCGGTGGACTCGCCGCCGGGGGGCTTGGCGGACTCGTCTCGCCGATCGACTACCAGGACGTCGGCCTGACCCTCCGCATCAAGCCCCAGGTCAACGAGAGCCGGTACGTGCGCCTCGAGGTCGACCAGGAGGTCAGCGACATCAAGGGCGCCGGCGGGACCAATCTCACCCCGACTCAGACGCGACGCAACATCCAGACGACCGTGCTCGTCAAAGATCAGTCGACGATCGTCATCGGGGGGCTGATGCGCGACGTCCAGAACGAGACGATCGAGAAGGTGCCCTTTTTGGGCGACATTCCGCTTCTCGGCATGCTCTTCCGCAAAAAGAGCACCATTCAGACCAAGCAGAATCTCATTCTGATGCTGACGCCCTACATCATCCAGGACGAGTCGGATCTCCAGAAAATCTACGAACGGAAAATAAAAGAGCGCAAAGAGTTGTTGAGACTCTTTGGAAAGCGAGACCTCGAATACGTCAAGAAGCTCAACTTCCAGAAGAAGAGTGGTCTACTCGATCGGATGTACAGCAAACTCGACAAGGCCATCGAACAACAAAAGGCTCGCGAGGAGGCTCGCGAGGAGCTCGAGCAGAAGGGACCGCAGTACAAGATTCTCGGCAACACGTCTCCCCGAGACGACGGAAACGACAATTCGAACGCTAACGACAACGACGACTCGACAAATGGCGAGTCGTCGTCCGAGACGGAAGCGAATCGACCCAACGGAGCGTCGTCGTCCGATTCGTCGTCCAGCCCCGATACGTCGTCGGATGCGTCCGCTCAGTGAGATCGAGCTTTCGACGTATCGAACGTCGTCCCCTTCGATGTCGCCCGATTCATCTATCTCCTCGAGATTCGACAGGATTCGCGGATGTACAACCGACAACCCCTCGGCGAAATACTCGTCCAAATGGACAAAGTCGACCGCGAGACCGTCGGTCGCGCGCTCGACAGACAGGAGGACGGCGACGATCAACGACTCGGTGAGATCCTCATCGACATGGAGGAGATGACCGGGCGAGGCCTCATGGAAGCCCTCGCCCGTCAGTTGGACTATCCCTTCGAAGCCGAGATCAACGCCGACGCGATCGATCTGGATCTGATCGACGAACTCGAGCTCGGATACGCGCGGGGTAACCGCGTGCTGCCTTTCGAGCGGGCCGACGACGGACGCGTCAAAGTCGGGACCAACGATCCCCTCAACGTCGAGGCTCTCGACGAGATTCGATTCATGACCGACGGGGAGGTTCTACCGGTCCTGGTTCCGCCCGACGAACTGCTGGACGCGATCAATACGGCATTCGATCGCAAGAGCCGCCAGCTCGACGACGGACTCGACGAACTCGAGGAGGCCGAGAGTCCCGAGGTCGAGGAGAGCTCGATCGATATCAACGATCTCCTCGATGCCAGCGCCGACGAAGAGGCGCCGGTGATTCGGTTCGTCAACAGCCTCTTCGTGCAGGCGATCCGCGAGCGCGCCAGCGACATTCACATCGAGCCCGAAGAGGACGATCTGACCGTCCGTTTCCGGATCGACGGCATTCTCAAGGAGGTCACCAGTCCGCCGAAGCGCTTCCATTCCAGCATCATCACGCGCATCAAGATCATGGCGGGGCTCGACATTGCCGAGAAGCGCATCCCGCAGGACGGCCGCATTCCGCTCAAGATGGCCGGCAAGGACATCGACGTTCGAGTCGCGACGGCGCCGTCGGTCGATGGCGAACGGGTGACGATGCGTCTGCTCGACAAGTCGGCCGTGCTGCTCAACCTCGAAGATCTCGGCCTGCTCCCGGACGACGAGGAGCGTCTCCGCGATCTCATCCACCGACCCAACGGCATCATCCTCGTCACGGGGCCGACCGGGTCCGGGAAGACGACGACGCTGTATTCGTCACTCAGCGAGATCAACGAGACCGACATCAACATCCTGACCATCGAAGATCCGGTCGAGTACCAGCTCGAGGGGATCAGCCAGATGCAGGTCAATCCCAAGATCGATCTGGATTTTGCCAAGGGATTGCGCAGTTACCTGCGTCACGACCCGGACGTCATCATGGTCGGTGAGATTCGCGACCTCGAGACGGCCGAGATGGCGACCCAGGCGTCGCTGACGGGCCACCTCGTCTTCGCGACGCTCCACACCAACGACGCGCCGAGCGCCTTCACTCGACTGATCGACATGGGAGTCGAGCCCTTTCTGGTCAGTTCGACGGTCATCGCCTCGATTGCCCAGCGGCTCGTCCGGAGACTCTGTTCGGAATGCAAGATCCCTTACGATCCCGACGACGAGATCCTCGAGGAGCTCGGAATCACCCGTGAAGAGGTCGAAGAATCCGACGGCCAGATCTATCGACAGCGCGAAGAGGGCTGCGACGAGTGTCTGGAACTCGGCTATTCGGGACGAACGGCGATCTTCGAGATTCTGACCGTCGACGACCACGTTCGCAATCTCGTCACCCAGGAGGAAGACGCGTCGGTTATCAAGCGAGCGGCCCTCGACCGCAAGCTGATGCGCACGCTCCGCCAGGACGGCGCGCTGAAGGTGCTCCAGGGCGAGACGAGTATCGAGGAAGTTCTCCGCGTCACCCAGGAAGACACCGGCGACGTCGAGGGGACCGTCGACCAGATGCCGTCGGGCGACGTGCCGGAGGCGGCCGAATGACCATGAATCGATGAGACGGACACCGAGCCCGCACTTGCGAGCTCATGCTTCACACCGAGTCTGACTGATGCCAGTTTACGAATACAAAGGCTACAATCGAGAGGGCAACAAAGAATCGGGCATCCTCGATGCCGACAGCAAGGCCGCCCTGCGCCAGAAGCTGCAATCTCAGGGGGTCTATACGACCGAGATCTACGAGGCTGACGACGAGGAGGCGGCCAGTTCCGACCGCGAGATCGACGTCGGCCAGCTGTTCGAGTGGGTTTCACTCCGCGACATCGCCATGCTGACTCGTCAGCTGGCGACGTTGCTGAAGGCCGGCATTCCCCTCGTCGAAGCCCTCAACGCCCTCTCCGATCAGCTCGAAAAAAAGAAGCTCAAGCGTGTCGTCTCCGACATCAAGCAGAGCGTCAACGAGGGCTCGAGTCTGGCCAATGCCATCGACGATCACCCCGAGCACTTCAGCAACCTCTATATGAACATGGTCAAGGCGGGGGAGAGCTCGGGGAATCTCGACATCGTGCTCGAGCGACTGACCGAGTTTCTCGACGACCAGATCGAGCTCCGCGGCAAAATCATCGGCGCGATGATCTATCCGGCGCTGATGACGCTCGTCGGAACGGCACTGCTGGGTGTCATCTTCGCGTTTGTCATCCCCAAAGTCACGCAACTGTTCGAGGACCAAGGCGAGGCCCTCCCGCTGGTGACGCGGTTTCTGATCGGCGTCAGCGATCTGCTCTCGAACTGGAAATTCATGATCGTCGCCGTCCCCGTCTTCGTGGGGGCGATCGTCGGCTTCGTCTACTGGAAGCGCACACCCGACGGCAAAGAGACATGGGATCGGTTCGTCCTGAAGATCCCCGTCTTTGGGGCGCTCGTCCGCAAGATCGCCATCTCCCGATTCGCCCGCACGCTCGGCACGTTGCTTGGCAGTGGCGTGCCGCTTTTGACGGCGATGGACATCGTCAAAAACGTCCTGGGGAACGAGCGTCTCGTTCAGGTGATCGAAGAAGCGCGAGTCGACATCGAAGAGGGCGAAGACATCGCCGATCCCCTGAAACGATCGGGGGAATTTCCTCCCACGGTCACTCATATGATCTCGGTCGGTGAGCGCAGTGGGCGGCTCGAAGACATGCTCGACAACATCGCGACCAGCTACGATCAACAGGTCGATCGACAGATCGATGCCATGACCACCCTACTGGAGCCCATTTTGATCGTTTTCATGGGCATCGGGGTGGCCGTCGTCGTCTTCGCCGTCATGCTTCCGCTCCTCCAGCTTAACCAGTCGGTGGTTGGATGATGTTCGAGTTTCCCAATGGCGACATATCGGGACGCGTGAGCGTCGGATGGATGGTGGGCGCGATTCTGTTGGCGGGACTCGGTGGGTTGGCCATGGCGGCCGCCTCGACGACCTCCTGTTTGGTGACCGGCACCGCGAAATGCGAGATGGGGATGCTGGCTCGCGCGGTCCCATCGTATCGATTGGCCAAATCCGAGACCGAGACGCTTCCGGAGGCACTCGACCTCCTCGTGCGCGACGGCTACCTCGAACGAGAGGAGCTCGACGATCCGTGGGATCGGGGTTACGTCTACCGCAAGAATGGTCCCGGGAGCTTCGAGATCGTCAGCTCGGGCCCCGATCGACGACTCGGCACTGGCGATGACATCGCCGTCCATCGAAGCTGGGGGGCTCCGGACACGGCGGAATTGGAGATGAAATGAACGCCGTTCACTCGAACTTCTAAATCAGTGACACTCGAGTCTTTTCGTTGTTCCGTTCTGTCAACTCGTCACGACGATACGAGGAGAAATACCATGACCTCACTCACGGAACTACTCCGCGGTACGCGCGACTCGGGGAGCCGCTCGGCGGCGCCCCGCGGGATGACGCTCGTCGAGATCATGATCGTCATCACGATCATGGCTTCGATCATGGGCGTGGTCGGATTTTACGTCTTCGGCGCTCTCGATCAGGCCAACGCCAAGGAGGCCAAAATCGAGATCGGCAACCTCAAACAGATGGTCAACCAGTACTACCTGACCTCGTCGCCGCACGAGCTGCCGAGCAATCTCGAGCAGCTCACCGAAGGTCCCGCCCCGATTACCAAGAACATCCCCAAGGATCCGTGGGGTAGCGAATACGTCTACCGCAAGAAAGGATCGCGGAACTTCGTGATCATCAGTCCGGGCGCCGACGGCGAAGTCGGCACATCGGACGACATCACGAGCAAAGCCAATTCCGGCGGCGGATAGGCTGAGCCCGGACGGATACCACGGGGGTGAAACGCCCCCTTTCGATGTCATTTTCTCTCGCCCCTCGAGTTCATGGAGCATCGCCATCGACACGACACGCGGTGGGGCGGTCGGCGCGGATTGACGCTGATCGAAATCATCGTCACGGTGACCATCGTCGCCGGTTTGATGGGGGCGACCGTCTACTCGATCCAGATGGTCACCAATAGCACCCTCCGCAACGAGGCGATGCGACTAACCTCGGCGTTCAAATACACCTGGAGCCGGGCGGCGCTCAACAACGCCCAATATCGGATGGTGCTGGATTTTCAGAACAACACCTATCACACCGAAGTGACCGATGCGCCCCTGATTGCCGAAGAAGCATCGCCGGAGGAAGGCGAGGGCGCGGGGAGTGAGTTTCTCTCCGAAGAGGCCCGAGAATTGAGCGAACAACAGGACGACGAGAGCTTCTTCGAGAGCGAAGAGGAAAAAAAGACGCCTTTCAACGTTCGGCGCAAGACCACCTACGAGCAGGTCGAGAATTCGGTCGTCAAGAAGCGCTCGCTTCCCGAGGGACTGGAATTTCACCGGGTCATCACGTCGGGGCGTCCCCCTGTCGAATCGGGGAGGGCAGCGATTCATTTCTTCCCGGATGGATTCCAAGAGCCGGCCATCGTCGTGCTCAAAAACGCCGACGGCGCTTTCTATTCGCTGAAAACCGAACCACTGACCGGCCGGGTCCACATCTACAGCAAGGAACTCAAAGACGACGACGAACTCGGGGCTCCCATCGAGACACAGGACGAATGGTGAACATCTTCGACGACACATCCGAGGGTCGGGCCTTTACGTTGCTGGAGATCCTGCTGGCTCTGGCGATCCTGTCGACGTCGCTGACCGTCCTCATGGGCACGGTGGCGACGAGTAGCGAGCAGGCGATCTATTCGAATCGTCTGACCCGCGTCGGGCAGCTCGCCCGCTCCAAAATGATCGATATCCAGTACGAGCTCAAAAAAGACGGCTACACCGAAAATATCGAGACGATGAGCGGAGACTTCTCCGACGAGGAGGCCGGCGACATCGAGTGGGAGGCCGAAATTCAGCCCATCGAGATCCCCGAAGACACCAAACAGGAGCTGCTCGGCCGGGTCAATTCCCAGCTGTTCGGGGGCTCGCAGTCCCAGGGGTCCCTCAAGGGAAGCGCCGCCTTCAGCTCCAAACTTCCGAAGTTGATCGGCTGCATCCCCCAGATGATCAATCGCATCGGCGAGAAAGTGCGCCGCATCGTGCTCGTCGTCACATATCCCTATCGGGGCGAGCGCCAGACGCTGACACTCTCGCGTTACGTCGTCGACAAGTCCAGTGCTCAATTCGACATCTTCGGCAAGCCCGGTTCAGACGGTGGCGACAGTTCGACGAGCTCCGGGATTGGACCATGATACACCGACCTGACTGCTGGCCGACTCGCGGTCCAGACGAGCGAGGATTCACCCTCATCGAGGTGCTCATCTCGATGTCGATCCTCGCCGGTTTGACCGCCATCATGTGGATCGCCATCAACAACATTTTTGAGACGCGTGACTTCGTGACGGAGCGCTACGAGCGTTTCCAGATCATGCGAGTCGCCATGGATCGGATGAACACGGAGATTGCCTCCGCCTACCTGGCCGGCCCCGAGATGGGCGCCGAGCTGCGGTACGACGACAAGCCCGATTCGTCGGAAGAGGGCAGAGGGCAAAACTCCCAGGAGCAGGCTCAAAAACAGCTCGCCCGACGAGAGCGCGAACCCGTCGAGTTCGGGATGCGCGGCGAGGACGACGAGCTTCATTTCACGACTCTGGCCCACATGCGCACCGTCGAGGGCGAACGCACCAGCTATCACGCCGAGATCGGCTACTATCTCAAAGACGTCTCTCGCGAACAGGGCGAGGGCGAGGTCCAGAGTCTGGTGCGACGAATCGATACGACCTTCGACGACGACATCACCGAAGGAGGCGAGGTCTATACGCTCATCCCCAACATCGAAGACGTCGAGTTCGAGTACTGGGACCAGGGGGATGTCGAACTCGGCACCGAGGAGGAGGCCGGTCGGGGCAACTGGACCGACACCTGGGATACGAGCCAGCGCGACCAGTACAAGCGACTTCCGACCCGGGTCAAAATCACGGTGACCCTCCCACCTCAGGGTCCGCGCGGCGAGGAGGAGACGTTTACGACGCAGACGCGCATCATGATGTCTCAACGACTGGAATTTTGATGTCATCTGATTGATCGCCCGAACTCACCCGCTCGTATCGACGCTCATTGCGCTCACTGGCCCATACCGTGCTCGATTTCATCGCTCGCGGCACATATCGCCTGCTGGAGACTCTCGATCGCCCCGCTCGCACGCCGTCGACGAGTTCGCGGGGCATTGCGCTCATCCTGGCGCTGGTGACGATCGCCATCGTCTCGGCGGCCGTCGTCCAGTACAGCTACTCGACCCGAGTCAATCTCTCGATGTCGGTCAACTCTCGGGACAAGCTCAAGAGTTACTTTCTGGCCCGCTCGGGCATGTCGCTGGCCCGACTGCTGCTGAACTTCCAGTACGCCCTCAAAAACGAGGCCGATCGGGCCATGCGCCAAGAGGATCAGGGCAATGTCGGTTCCTGCAATCCGCGCATGATCAGTACGGCGATGCGCAAGAGCAACTTCCAGATGTACCAGTATCTCGACTTGCTGATGCGTCCCTTCAACTCGGGCAAGCTCGAGACGCCGGTTGGCGGCATCAACCTCAGCGAGGCGGGCGTCGAGGGGTTCGGCAAGTTCGCGGGTCGGTTCGACGTCGACATCGAACCGGAGTCCGGCAAGCTCAACGTCAATCGCTTCGCCCAACCCAAACCCGAACAGGAGGACGTCCAGTCCCTGTGCTCGCTCGTCCAAGACTCGCGGTACACGGAAATCGCGGGGGGCAATGGGCCCGGAGGTGCGGGCCCCGGACCGCAGGATGAGGACGAATCGCAGGACGAGCCGACCGGTGCGACAGGGGGATCCCTCAATCAACAGCGCGCCATCCAGTACATCGTCGACTACATCGATCTCAACGAAACGGAACTTCCGCTGACCGATCAGTGTACGCTCGATGAGCAGGGAAGCGGCGACGAAGAGGCGCCCTACAGCGACTCCGAGCTCGATATCACACCTCGCAACGCCAAACTCACCCACATCGAAGAGCTGTATCAGGTCTACGGCGTCTCCGAGGGATTCATGCGCTCCTTCGAGGAGCATTTGACCGTCTATCCGGTCGGCAAACCCAACGCCAACATGGCGA
>JAQCND010000162.1 GCA_028274765.1 Bradymonadaceae bacterium | reverse complement strand
ACGACCTGCCGACGCGTCCTGATCGTCGACGATCATCGTGAGATGGTGGAGCTTCTGGCGGATCGACTCCGAGACCACGATTGGTCGCCGATGTGCGCCACCGGCGGACGAGAGGCGATCGAGCAGATGGACGAGACCCTTCCCGATGTCGTCGTGACCGATCTGCGGATGGATGAAGTCGACGGGATGGACGTGCTGCGCGAGGCCCTGGAGCGCGACCCGGAATTGCCGGTGATCGTGATGACGGCGTACGGAGATATCGAGAGTGCCGTCGAGGCGATCAAGGCGGGCGGCTTTCATTACATGAGCAAGCCCTTCGACTTCGAGGAACTGCATCTCTACCTCAAACGCGCCTCCGAGCATCGCCGGCTCCAGCGAGAGAATCGTGCTTTTCGACGCATGAATCGCGACAGCTCGACGCTCGACCAGATTGTCGGACAGAGCCAACCCATGGTCGAGCTTCGAGAGACTATCGAACGAGTCGGCCAGACCGACGTCCCCGTGCTGATCCGGGGAGAGAGCGGGACGGGCAAGGAGCTCGTCGCCCGCGCCATCCACGATGCCAGCTACCGGGGGTCGGATCCCTTTGTGCCGATCAACTGTGCCGCTCTTCCTCCGAATTTGCTCGCCAGCGAGCTGTTTGGCCATCGTCGAGGCGCGTTCACGGGAGCCGATACCGCACGCGACGGCCTCTTTGTCGAGGCCGATGGCGGGAGCCTCTTTCTCGATGAAATCGGCGACATGCCCCACGAGCTCCAGGGGAAGTTGCTCCGCGTGCTCGAGCAACAGGAGATTCGGCCGGTCGGCGCCGACCAGAGCAGGCGAGTCGACGTTCGCATTCTCGCTGCGACTCATCGAGATATTGAGGAACATATCGCAGCGGACGAATTTCGCGAGGACCTGTATTATCGGCTGAACGTCGTCCCCGTTCGCGTGCCTCCTCTCCGCGAGCGACGCGAGGACGTCCCTCTTTTGAGCAAACACTTCATTCAGCAGGCTCGCGACCGGCAGCCCCATACCTCTATCGAGCGGCTCGACGAATCCCTGCTGGATCACCTCCAACATCGTCCGTGGCCGGGAAACGTGCGGCAGCTCAAAAACGTCGTCGAGCGTATCGTGGCGCTGGCCGATACGTCGGTCGTGACACTCGACGATTATCGCGGTCTGGATCCCGACGATCAGCGTGCCTCAATGACATTCCCCTCCGATCCCGACGAGCTCGCTCCTCTGGACGAGCTGACGGATACGTACATCGAATGGGTCGTCGAGCGTTGCGATGGCAACAAGAGTCGCGCCGCCGACGTGCTCGATATCGATCCCTCCACCATTCATCGCCGCCTCGACGATTGACCTGCAGGCTCCCACCCGTACTCCAGGGGCTGTGGCATATCAGCACGAAAGACGTCTCGTCTGACCCGTTCCACGATCCCCGATCGGAGGAAGGTCGACCGGTTCTTGCAATTTGCAACAGGTCGGTTGCAGATTCCGCGATTTCCTTCGGCCACGGGTTCCAAACTGGGGCAGGGCATCGTCCGTAACCGGAGGGGGCTCGAGTGGTTTAGCGACGTATCTCCGGAGCGGATCGAAATTTGCAGGATGTATACAGCCCGCCCGCATCGCGGCGTTCGTGCGGACGTCGATTCCCCTCAACGTTTGGATACGACGCATGTCAAGAGAACTCGAACGGGATCTCGGCCTCAGTTCTGTCATCGCCATCAGCGTCGGAGCCATGGTCGGCAGTGGTATCTTCATCTTGCCGGCACTGGCGCTCAAGCTCGCGGGCCCTGCCGTCATCCTCGCGTACTTCCTCGCCGCTCTGGTGGTGTTACCAGCAGCGTTGAGCAAGGCGGAGATGGCGACCGCCATGCCCGAGTCGGGGGGAGCCTACGTGTATATCGAGCGCAGCATGGGACCGATGCTCGGGACCATCGCCGGCGTGGGGACGTGGTTTTCGTTGACCTTCAAAGGCGCTCTGGCCCTGGTAGGCGGAGCGCCCTACATCATCCTGCTTCTGGATCTACCCGTGTTGCCGGTGGCCGTCGGCCTGGCCTTCGTCCTCACGGTGATCAACATGCTGGGGGCCAAACAGACGGGGCGCATGCAGGTGATCATGGTCGTCCTCATGCTCGCGGCGATGGCGTGGTTTGTCGCGGGCTCGACGAGCGCAGTCGAGGCAGCGGCGTTTGACAACTTCGGCGAGAAGGGCGCCGGCGGGATTCTCGCCGCGACGGGCTTCGTCTTCGTCTCGTACGCCGGCGTCACCAAGATCTCCAGCGTGGCCGAGGAGATCGAGAATCCGAGCCGCAACATCCCCATCGGCATGCTCGCCTCGCTCGGCTTCACGACGGTCCTCTACATCATGGTGGTCTTCGTACTCGTCGGAGTGTCGCCATCACTCGATCTGGTCGGATCGGTGACGCCGATCGCCGACGTCGCTGAAGTCACCCTGGCGCAAACGGGGGTCATCGTGGTGGTCATCGCGGCCATCCTCGCCCTTATCAGCACGGCTAATGCGGGGCTGCTGTCGTCCTCGCGGTATCCGTTTGCGATGAGCCGGGACAAACTCGCGCCCCCCCAGCTCGCCTACGTCAGCGAACGGTTCGAGACGCCTACCCCTGCCATCGCCCTAACCGGTGGGCTCACCGTCCTGTTGATCGTCGGCGTACCCATCATGGAGATCGCCAAGTTGGGCAGTGCCTTCAAAATTCTGGTCTTCGTGTTGATCAACGTCGCGCTGATCGCCTTTCGACAGAGTGATGCCAAGGACTACGATCCCGACTTTACCGACCCGCTGTATCCGTTCTCGCAGGCCTTTGGCATCATCGGCGGGCTCGTTCTGCTAACGCAAATGGGGTGGATTCCCACGCTCGGTGCGCTCGCCATCATCGGCACGAGTATCATGTGGTATCTGGCGTATGCTCGCCCCCGAGTCCAGCGAGAGGGCGTGGCTCGAAAGGAAATGCGCCGTCGCGCCGGATCGCGGGCCACCGAGCGTACACGCGACCAGCTTGAGACGTCCGACGGATTCGACGTACTCGTCGCCACCACCGAGGAGACGTCCCCCGATCGTGAGTCCGCCCTCGCCGAGATCGGCGTGCGAGCCGCCTCGCGACATGACGGCGAGCTCCATGTCGTGCGGTTCGACGAAGTCCCCGACCAGCTATCGCTGACACAGGCCACCACGTTCCAGTCGGAGGACGACTTCGCCTTCGAGGAGCGCATGAGGGAGTTTGCCTCGCTTCTCGACATCCCCATCGAGGTCGACGAAGTCGTCTCTCACGACCTGCGTCACTCGATTGTCAATTACGCCGAACACAACGGGGCCGACTTGCTGATCGTCGGTGCCGACACCTCGGATCTCCGGACGCGTCTCCTGGGTAGCGACACGGACTGGATGCTCGAGCACATCCCCTGTGACATGCTGATCGCCGATGTCGACGAGCTCCCCTCTGGGGGGGACGTCGCCCTGATCACCGATCAGGAGCCCTACGAGCCCATCAAGATCGAACTCGCCGATGCACTGGCGACCTCCATGAGGGCTCGGCTCCTTCTCGTTCAGGGGATCGACCCCGAAGGCGCC
>JAQCND010000194.1 GCA_028274765.1 Bradymonadaceae bacterium | reverse complement strand
CCACGATCTGAAATTGCTTCATCTCGCCGCCGATCGGGATGACGTTCGAGACGCCGGTGACCGACTGGAGTCGACGTTTGACCGTCCAGTCGGCCTCGGTTCGCAGCGCACGCGGTGAGACGTCGGAGCCCTCTTCGGCGGTGAGGGCGACGAACATGATCTCCCCCATCACCGAGGTCATCGGCGCCAGCGTCGGCGGCTCGATGTCCGGGGGCAGCGACCCGCGGACCTGCTGGAGGCGCTCAGAGACGATCTGGCGCGCTCGATACAGATTTTTGCCCCACTTGAAATCGGCGCTGATCACAGTGTAGCCGATCCCGGTCTTCGAGCGCACCCGCCGCACGCCCGGTGCTCCGTTGAGCGACGTCTCGATCGGGAAGGTGACCTGGTTTTCGATCTCCTCGGGGGCCATTCCGTGGGCCTCGACGACGACGGTCACCGTCGGAGCGGTTAGATTCGGAAACACCTCGACCGGCATCCGACTCCCCTCGATCGCCCCCCAGACCATCAACACCACCGCCGCCACGATGACGACGAACTGATTCCGGAGCGACCATTTGATGATGCCATCAATCATGTTGTCTGTACCCTCGTTCGGGCGTGAACCGTACCGTTCCGATGCGTCCTCGCCGCGTCAGTGCGAGTGCGAGCCCACCCCGGAGGTCGCCGAGGCGAGCTTCACGTAATACGCCCCGCGGGTGACGATGCGATCGCCGGGCTCGAGTCCATCGATGATTTCGACTCGGTCGCCGTCGCGCATGCCGATCTCGACGGTTCGCCGCTCGAACGATTCGCCGCCTTGGACGACGTAGGCTCGCCATATGCCCTTCTCCTCGATGAGGGCTGTCGCCGGGACGGTCAGCGTCTCGTGGGGTTCGCCGGTTCGCAGATGGACACGGTGGTACTGACCGGCGACGAGTCGGTCGTAGTCGTCGGGGAGGCCGAACCAGACCGAACTGGTGCGTGTCTTCGGATCGATCCGGTCGATGCGCGCGAAGAAACGTTCCTCCTCGCGGTCCAGCTCGACGACCTCTCCGTCGCTCCGCTCGAACCAGACTCCGCCGACGCGATCGACCTTCGGGAGATTGGCTTCGGCGATACGGGCCTCGAGTCGCAGACGATCGTCGGCCAGAGTATGTGCCAGAAGCTCGCCCGACTGGACGTATTCGCCCTTCGTCACCGGCCGCTCCACGAGGGTCCCATCCGACGGGGCTTGCAGCTGGATAGCCGACCGTCGGCCGCCCCGGTCGAACGATCGATACTGTTCGATGCGCTCGCGGGCAGCCTGGACGTCGGCGCGAGCCTGCTCGAGCTCGGAGCGCGTATCCAACAGGTGCTTTTCGGGAATGGCTCCATCTTCGACGAGAGTCTCGAGCCGCTCGCCCTCGCGTTCGAGACGATCCCGCTCACTTTGGGCCTTCGAGAGATCCGCTCGGAGCATTGGCAGAGCGTTGGCCTCGACCGTCGGCGCGAGCACGGCCAGGGTCTCGCCCTCCTCGATGCGATCGCCGATCTCGGGAAACCCACCACTTGGCGCGAGAATCCGTCCGGCAAACGGGGCCTTGAGCCGAGCTTCGGCATCGGGAGCGGATCGCACGAACCCCTGGGCCGGGATCGAGGGCTGGAGCGTATCCCGCTGGACCGTCCCGGTGGCCACATCGATCTTCCACTGCTGTTCCTTCGACAGCGAGATGTCGCCCTCGCCTCCCTCGCCGTGGGGTGAGTGGGCGGGCTCGGACTCGTGGACCTCGACGTCTCCGAGCGAGAATCGCGCCGAGCCCGTTTCGCCGCGATAGACCACGAACATGTGGCGTGTTCCGGCGTGTTCGGGCGTGGCGACCGGCTGATACAATCCGTCGCTCGTGGGGGCGTCGATCTCGAACCGCTCCCCGGGCGCCGACTCGCTGGTCAGGACGACAGCGACCGTCCCCGAATTGACCGGTTCGTATCCATCGACGGTCGAGAGGTGGGCCGACAACTCGACCCTCTCGCCGACAACCAGCGGCGGATATTCGACAAATAGCTCGAGGCCCGAATCGTAGAGGGTCTGGCTGTGGGCTGGCCCATGTCCCTCGTGCCCTTCATGGCCTCCGTGGCTGCCTCCATGGCCCCCGTGGCCCCCTGCCCCGTGGGCATGGCCTCCTCCGGCTCGAGCGTCGTCCACCTGGCATCCGGCGCCTCCGGCCGATACGACGAGGAGGCCCCCGAGCAGGAGCCACTGAAGTCGACGTTGCCACGATCTCGAATCTATCATGAAGGTTGCCTCTGTCGTTCGATGCGACGCATGTCGTCGTCTCCGAGTCCCCCGTGGCGAAGACTCGCCACAGGGCTCGCTCCACGAGCAACGCTCGCCCGGACGAGCTGGCGGGCGCGAAGCTCAGGCAGACGGGGCGAACGATTGTCGATCGAGTACCTGTAGACACGTTGGGGACGCCAAGCGGGGATCACGGCTCGTTCGATGGCACGCCGAGCGGAAGCTCTCAGTAGGACATCGATCCGGCTGTGCTCTGAACTCGCCTCGAGGAAGGGAGGAGGATTCGAGGCGGAATGGGCTCTCGGGGGGAATCCGTCGGTTTGAGACGTCGACGATCGCTCCCGAGCCATCCCGGGAGCCTCGGGCCTCCCCCCGGACCGAGACGGGACGAACCCGTGAGGCTCGAGAGCCTGTCGTCGTGCTTTCGAGGGCGGGGTTATTCGGAAGAAGAGGGGCGTGTCAGGAGTGCGCCGAGCTGACGCTCCAGTTCGATACGCCGGAGCGTCGCCTGCAGCTCGAGTTCGAGCGCTCGCTTTCGCGCTTCGAGAAGTCCCCGGTGAGCGTTGAGCAGTTCCAGAATGCCGATGTTGCCCCTCTTGTAGGCCGAGCTCGCAGTGTCGACGAGCGTCTTGCTCTTGGGGACCGTCTCGTTGCGAAACGTCTGGGCGGTCTCGCGAAGCGTGCGAGCTTCTCGGTGGAGTCCCTGTGTCTGGGCCCGGGCGCGCTGGACGATCAGATCGGCTCGGCTGGCGTAGCGAATGCGCTCGGCTTCGGCGCGTTCTCTGCCGGCCGTGCCTGGAGCGAGGACGGGAAGCGGAAAGCTCATTCCCAGGAGCATGCCGCCGAACGTATCGCCATTCCCGGATTCGCCCGGCGGATTGGTCAGCTTGTATCCGCCGCGCAGTGCCGGTTCGGGGATCCAACTGCGCCCCGCCGCCTTCGACTGGGCACGAGCGGCTTCGGCTCGGGCCCGGAGCGCCCGAACATCCGGTCGCTCCGAGATGAGCTCGCCGAGCTTCTCCTCGGGGGGAAGTTCGGCGTCGGTCGTCAACTCGCCCTCCAACTGAATCGACTTCCGACCGTCGATCCCGACGAGGACGGCGAACTCGCGACGCTTGCGATGGAATGTCGCCCGCATCGATTGAAGGTCGGCCTGCGCCGCTCCAATCTCGCGTTCGATCTCGAGGACGTCGAACTTCGAGGCCTCGCCGGCAGACATCTGGGACTGAACGATCTCTTGGGTGTCTCGGAGACGTTTCAGCCACTGCTCCTGGAGTTCCAGCGATTCGCGAAGTCGGAGGAGTTCGTAGAATTGCCGTTCGACGTCGGCCGCGATCTCGAGGCGTCGTGACTCGAGTTCGAAGTCGGTCGCCTCGGCCGAACGACGGGCCGACTGACGTTCGAGCCCGAGTCGTCCCGAGATCGGGAACGCCTGTTCGAGCACGAAGAAGCTCTCGCGCTCGACGTTGTCGGTCTCCGGGGGATCGGGCTGTTCGAGATCGAAGCTGAAGCCGGGATTGGGCCACGCGCCCGCTGCCTTGACGTCGGCCTCGGTCGCTCGCTGCTCGGCGTCGTGCAACTGGGTCAACGCTTCGCGCTCGAGGGCTCGTTCGATCGCCTCGTCGACGGTCAACGTGGGGCCCTCCGCTCCACCGTTGGTCTGAGCCATCGTCGGTCCGGCGACGAGCGCAATCGCCAACCCCGTGAGCCATGAATATGCGCGAGCGAGAGACTTCGCCGTCGAGGTGTCTGTCACAAACACTTTTGTCCCATACGTCGTGAAATTCGACATGTTGTCGATTCCACGGCGGAACATAAAAGAGAGTTCGGAGGCGATCCAAACGAGTCATGCGCCAAACGGAGAGTGAGCGGGGGAGAATATTCGAAGATGGGCGTCCCAGGGGGAACCGCGAGTCTCCCGGAAGGTCGTGCGACACGTCACCAGAAGACCCCCAATCCCATTTCCATCGCGCGGTGAAACGGTTCGTGGGCTGCGAGGACGAATCCGCCCGAGGCGAGGGCCACGGCGGGGGGCCAGAGGTTCGGAGTGCGCCATTCGGTCTCGAGCAGATCGCGGACGCGGCGTTCGAGACGATGCTCATCGAAGGCCATCGAAGATGGAGGAGTCATCGTGGCTCCGAGACGATCGAGTTGCGACTGCTTGACCTCGACGAGGGCCTCGGCCACGGGCACGGGACCTCCGACCTGTTCAGCGGCCCTGCGGTCGGCGATCTGCTCGCAGGCCAGCTCGATATCGTCGAGGAGTGTAGACTGGAGGGCGGGGACGTGCAGACGGCTCAGCAGGCGAGCGCTCCAGCAGAGCAATCCGTGACGGCGATCGGCGTGATGAGATTCGTGAGCGAGGACCGCATCGACATGAGAGGCGTCGAGGGTCTCGAGCAATCCCTCGGAGATCACGATGCGCGGGAACAACAGTCCCAACGTGGCGGCGATCGGCTCGTCGACCGCCAGTCGTTGATATGGTTGAGATTCGGATGCGTCCGTTCGGGGGACGTCTTCGAGCCTCTGAATCGTACGATGAGCGTGCCCGAGCTTCTGGAGATCGCTCGCCCACTGGAGCCCGACACCACCCACGACGAGCCCGATCAGTCCCCAGCCGATGGCGGAACTGGTCGGGAGATGGCCGGTATGCAGCAGGCAGAGTTCGAGAACGTGACCCGAAGGCGTATGGCAGTGGTCGTGACCGACACCGATCTCGTGGAGCCACGAAGGCGCCAGCCCGACCGCCGCCATCAGAAGGCCCGCTGCCGCGGGACACGCCGTCCAGAACAGAAGCCGCTGGAGTCGGCGATGAGGCTCGACGTCTCGCAGAGAAGCGAGTCGCGATCGCAGCACGCCCCACGACAGAACTGCCCCGGCGCTCACACCGAGCATGACGATCAGACTCAGACGTTGGAGGAAGCCAATCGAGGGAAGCGACATCGTCAGTCTTCCCCGTCTCTGTGCTGATCGATCAGGCGTTCGAGTTCGTCGAGCGTCTCCCGGCCGGCATCATCGGCGATGTCGACGAACGCCTGAAGTGCGACCTCCATGTCGCCCGAAGTCAGCTCGTCGACAACCTCGCCGACGCTTCGCTCGGTAAGCTGGCGGCGATCGACACGGGGACCGTAGACGAAGGCACGGCCCTCTTTGGAACGCTCGAGCAGATCCTTTTCGTAGAGGCGTTTGAGGGCCGATTGGACCGTGTTGTGAGTGATCGAGCGTTCGACGCCAATCGCCCGATAGACGGTCTTGACGTCGGCGGGGCCAGAGGCCCAGAGATACTCCAGGACCGCCTTTTCGAGGTCGCCGAGATCGGAAAGCGTCGTGTCCATGGACGTGTTTGGGGACATCAGAATACGATGGCCGGGAATGCTCAAAACCGATTGCCAATCGGTTTTGACGATTTGGCATCTTACACGCTTCCCAACCGACCGTCAAAAGGAGGTACTCACGGGCCATCGCATTTGAACGTCTCCCTCCTCCGGATCGACTCCTTCCCTCCACGTCGAAGGGGGGCTCGACGACGTACCAGCAATCTGCTCGTTGCACAGACATATTAAGGCGCTCCAATGGGGGAGTTGAAGATCCCTCCACTCGACGCCGCCTGGAGCGCCGGCGGCCCCGCCGGCTTGAAACGGTCGAGTCGTGGCATGCATGGTCGTACGATGTTCAACCGCTTCGACACGTCCCGACGTTGCCGCCCCCTCCCCCCTGACAGATGCCGGAACAACACTGCTCGTCTCGACGACAGTTCGTATCGTTGGGGCGACACAGGATGCCACACGTCCCGTCGCTCTGACACGAGGCGCTCCCACAACAGGCGGGCTGGTCCGCCCCGCACGCTTCCCCCATGCGCTGGCAATCGGGACAGCTCTCGTCAATCGTCCCGTCGCAGTCGTCATCTTCCCCGTTGCAGGTCTCTCGCGTCGGCGTACACGAGCCGTCGGGACATCCCTCGTCGACACGTCCGTCGTTGTCATTGTCCGTCTCGTCGCCGCAGATCTCGGGGCTTCCGCAGTTGGCGTCCTCATCGATCTTTCCGTCACAGTCGTCGTCCTTGTAGTTGCACGTCTCGCTCCCGTCGGACTGACATCGTTTCGGACATCCCAGAAGAATCTTCAGGGGCTCGGAGGATTGACCCGCACGGAGTTGTTTGAGGCGCTGACACGTCTGGGCCTCGAGAGTCAGTGTCTTGCTCCGAGGATTGTATCCGAACTGACTCCGATCGACCGTATCGCCCCCAACCTCGACCCAGATGCGATTCGCATCGATCTGGTCTTTGGGCTGTTGGAGTTCGTAACTGCAGGAGATGACTTTCCCGGAGATTTTCTCGAGAGCGTCGGCCAGCGTCGTTGCGTTGCGGGCTCGATAGAACCGCCGACTGCCCGACGGTACAGCGTCGGTCCCTCCAGCTCGAGCGGCATCGTTGAGGAGGTTGCTGCTGTAGTTGAAACCGACGACGTGCGTCTTGATGCCCTTGTTGTTGCGGAGCTTGCGGAGAGCATCCAGCGTGCGTTTCTGGTGCCCGCCACAGCCATTGTCCCCGCAACCGCAGGCGTTCCCGTCGGTGATCAACACGACGCGTTTCTTGCGTTCCGAAGCGAGTGAGTCGTTCGTATCCTGGTAGAGTTCGCGCTTTCGAATGTCGTCGAGCGCGGCTCCCGTTTCGGTGAGGTGTTTGCCTCCGGTTTCGACATCGAGTCCGTCCAGTCCGCGAGCATCGCCCCAGGGACAAGTGCCGTCGTCGAAGTTGGGAGCGCGATAGGCATTGCGAATCTGCTGACGCGAGTAGTCGCCGATGGAGAGAAACTCCTTGTTCATGTCGCCGCAGGCGTTGCGTCGCCGCGTACACGGATACGTCGACATGCCAAACCGCGCCTCGTCGTGGAGTCGATCGGCAATTTTGTCGAGCCCCGCCTTGGCACGTCGCATGCGACTCTCGCCCGTTCCGTCGTTGTTCGTCATCGAACTCGAGCGATCGATGACGAAATAGAGGTTCGGCTTGACCTGCTTGAAGTTGGCCGACTTGGTCGAGCAGATCTGCCCGACGGGCTCTCGCGTACAGGCGTCTCCGGTGCCGTCGTCGTTCGAATCGGCCTGGGCATAGTTGGCCACCTCGTCACAGTTATCACACGGATTGCCGAGTCGATCGTTGTCGGGGTCCTTCTGGTCGGGATTAGGGGTATCGGGGCAGTTGTCGTCGACATCGGAGACGCCGTCACCGTCTCGGTCCCGACTCGGATCGTAGACGTCCTCGCAGGCATCGCCCGTGCCGTCACCGTTCGAGTCCTGCTGCGAGTGGTTGGCGACTTGCTTACAGTTGTCACAGGCATCGCCGACTCCATCTCCGTCAGTGTCTTTCTGATCGGGGTTGGCTTGCCCGGGACAGTTGTCCTCACCCGTTGGAATGCCGTCGCCATCGGGGTCGGACTGCGGATCATTGACTCCTTCGCAGGCATCTCCGACGCCGTTGCCGTTGCTGTCTTGCTGGTTCTGGTTGGCAACGTTGGGACAATTGTCACAGACGTCTCCGACGTGGTCGCCATCGGTGTCCTTTTGGTCCGGATTGGCCCGTTGGCGACAGTTGTCGAATCGATCGAGATGACCATCTCCGTCGGTGTCATCCCACTTGCCAAATGCTTTTTCGTCGTCTTCGCGTGCGTCGGAGCTGCCCCCTGACGAGCCGCTGACCTCGTCTCCCCGAGTATCTCGAGCGTCGGTGGTGTTCCCGGCGTCGGATACACCAGTGTTGCCGAGCGTTCGCGAAGTTTCGCTGTTGCACCCTATCAGCCCGAAGAAGAGGACGATGCTCACAGCGACAATGGCATGGCTTGCACGCGACATGGCCGACTCCAATACTTGAGGAACAATATCGAAACCGCTCGAGGCAACCTCCCAAGGGGAAGTGCTCCGACATTCGTCTCATCCCGAACGCGCCCGACGTTCATCGCGACGATCGACACGATGTTCCTGGAAGAGTGAAGGCACCGTGACGACGTCGTGTCGGGGCACGTCACGTCTCCTCGAATGCATCTCCAACTCGACTGCCAGTCGTGCCATCTGGATCGAGACGCCTCGGGGGCCATGATGGCTGCACGGCAAAGTCCGACGCTGTCGGGCATCAACCGCTTCGACACGTGCCGACGTTGCCGCCCCCTCCTCCCGCACAGATGCCCGAACAACACTGCGAGTCTTGGAGACAGTTGACGTCGACCGGACGACAACTGGTCCCACACGTTCCGTCGCTTCGGCACGTCCCGCTGCAGCAGTCGGGCTGACCATCGCCACAGGATTCGCCGGACGTCTGACAGTCGGGACAATTCTCGTCGACCGTGCCGTCGCAGTCGTCATCTTCGCCGTTGCAGACTTCCCGGGTCGGGGTGCAGTCGTTCGAGTCGTCGGGACAACCCTCATCGACCTGGCCGTCGCAGTCGTTGTCCTCACCGTCGCAGACCTCCGGCTCCGGCGAGCAGTCGTTCGAGTCGTCGGGACAGCCCTCGTCGACCTGGCCGTCGCAGTCGTTGTCCTGGCCGTCGCAGACCTCTGGCTGCGGGGAGCAGTCGTTCGAATCGTCGGGACAGCCCTCGTCGACTTGGCCGTCGCAGTCGTTGTCCTGGCCGTCGCAGGTCTCGGGCTTGGGATCGCACTGATTGCCGCCCGAGGGACAGCCCTCGTCGACTTGGCCGTCGCAGTCGTTGTCCTGGCCGTCGCAGGTCTCGGGCTTGGGCGTGCATTGGTTGCCTCCGGAGGGGCAGCCCTCGTCGACCTGACCGTCGCAGTCGTTGTCCTGGCCGTCGCAGACTTCGGGCTCGGGATCGCATTGGTTGCCGCCCGACGGACAGCCCTCGTCGACGGTGCCGTCGCAGTCGTTGTCCTGGCCATCGCCACAGATCTCGGGTTCGGGGTTCTGACAGCTCGAGGTCGGACAGCCCTCGTCGACCTGCCCATCACGGTCGTTGTCCTGGCCGTCGTTGCAGACTTCCGGACTGCCGCAGTCGAGTCCTTCATCAATCCGGCCGTCGCAGTCGTCGTCCTTGTAGTTGCAACTCTCGGGACTCGGCTGACAATTGACGGGACATCCCAGGAGAATCTCCAG
>JAQCND010000182.1 GCA_028274765.1 Bradymonadaceae bacterium | reverse complement strand
GATCGGGCACGGTGGTGACGTCGTCGACCTGTGACCGATCGATGTCCTGGGGGAGCCAACCGGCGATGCCGTCGCGATGAGCCGCGCCGACAATGGCAACGACTCGGTCGCCCGAGACGCCCTGCAGCGAGTGGGCCATGTACAGGTCTCGCTCGTCGACGATCACCTGTTTGACCTCGGGCAGAACATCGCCGAGTTCGTCGAGCACCGTCGCGATCATGTCGGAGTCGCGCAGGTCGGAGAGATCCTGTTCGTCGACGGATTGACTCTGAAAGAGGCTCCCGACCAGAAGGAACGCGACCTCGGCGCGCCGGTACCATGGAGTCAAACGCCAGGCGCGGAGAAGCGTCGTCTGGACGTCGCGGTCGATCAATTCGACGGGGACACCCTGGCGCTCGGCGGCCTCGGTGGCGGCGAGCATTTCAGCTCCGGGATTGATGCCCGTCTTCGAGCCCATCTGCTTTTGGAACGCCGTCAGCGCCAGGCGGGCGAGTAGGAACGTCAACTTGCCTTGCTTGATGACTTCGACGAGGTCGAGCTCCTCCCAGCGGTCGTCGCTCCGGAGCGATTCGAAGCGCTGGGCGTCGAGTTCGACTCCGACGACGTCGGGGGACTCTTGTTCGATCACCCATTCGACCGTGTCGACCGATTCCTGGGAGATGTGGGCCGTTCCCACCAAAATGTATTCAGTGCCGCCGATCTGGAGGCGTTCGATGTCGCGTTCGAGTGTCTCGGGGGCGATATCGGGCTCAGCCATGACGGAGCGGAAGGGGAGTGGAGTTACACACTGAAGACACCATCGTCGTATCGAAAGATCGATCGTTTGAGAAGGGCGCGGCGTCGGTCGTACCGCGGCACGTGCCCCTCGAACGCATGCGCCGGGCATCTCATTCCCCTCCGGCGCACCCGTGCGCGCCGCCCGCCGACAGCCGGCCAAGAGGGGGCACCCAACTCGTCGCAGTGGTCATGAAATAAATGATCGAGTGACGCTCATGGTCGCCTCGCTCCTCCCGACAAGGAGTCGCTGAAGCGACCTGCCAGCAGGGATGCTCATTTCACAGAAATATAAAGGCGCTCCGTATAGTAGGCACTTCATAACAGACGCCCTCCGGAGCGCCGGCGTCCCCGCCGGCTTGGAGAGAGAGGTCGTATCTCTCGAATAAAATTTTAACCCTCATAGCGACGAGCGGGGGAGCGGCCGCGAGCCCCTTCAACCGCCTGAAGCTCTCGGCCTACCCCCTCATCGATGATCGTCGGCGGGATCGGGCGGTTTGTTTCGTGTCGTGTCGCGAGTCGGAGGGGTACCCCCTCCCGAGCCCCGCTCTCTTCGGTTCGAATCCGAAGCGACTCCTTGTACGATTCGGGGGCGTGTTCATCGTCCATATCATCCTGCTGGAGGTCCCATGACTCACTCGTCCGATGAATCGTCCAAGACGTCCGATCGCGACATGTCTTCGGAGACGGAGATGGAACCGTGGCTGGAGGCCCTCGACCTCCAGGGAGGGTGGAGTGGCGACGGGTTCGTGGTGACTTCGCTGTCGGATCCCGAATGGATTCGAGACGGACTGGTGAGCCTCGGACTCGAGCGCACTCGACTGACGTCTTCTCTCTCCGACGGCGTCGTCATCGAGGAACTTCGTGACGATGAACTCGAAATGCTCCAGCATGGTGTGGCGACCCTGCTCGCCCCCGAAGCGATCTTGTTGGATCTCGACGGGGTGTTGGCGGACGTCACGGAATCGTATCGCCGCTCGTTCATCGAGACGGCGGCGACGTTCGGAGTCGAGTTTTCCCTCGAGGAGATCTCGCAGATCAAGGCGGCCGGTGACGCCAACAACGACTGGGTGCTCCTCCAGCGTTGCCTCGAAGAACGAGGCGTCGACGCCGAATACGAGGAGGTCAAGGCCCGGTATCAATCCTTCTATCGAGGCGATGGCGACCAGACCGGTCTCTGGCGCCACGAGACCGTCATCCCCGACGAGCCGCTGTTGCAGCGGCTCGCCGATCGGCTCGCGCTCGGCATCGTCACGGGGCGCACGCGTGAATCGGCCGATCGTTTCTTCGAGCACACTGGGCTCGATCGCTACATCGAGGCGTGTGTCTGCCTGGAGGACGCGCCGCGCAAGCCCAACCCCGACCCCGTCGAATTGCTGGCCTCGCAGATGGGGGTCGAGCGAGGCTGGCTCGTCGGCGACACCCCCGATGACGTCTTGGCGGCTCGGCGCGCCTCTGCGCTCCCGCTCGGGATCGTCAGCCCCAGCGACGAAGAGGACGCCATGGAACCGGCGCTGCGCGAGGCGGGATGTGCCGGAATACTCAACGACCTCGAGGAGCTGGGCGACCGCGTCGACGAGCTCGATACCTGACTGAGAGAGTCGCGAGTCGCATCCCACTCGAGGCGCATGTCTCAACACGACCAGTATCCGCTCTGGATGCGGGTCACGTCCTCGATCGTCGCCTCGATGGCCTCGCCCGTCTCGTACTCTCGTTCGGCGACCTCGCCCCCGGCGAGCACACGAGTGCAGTATTCAACCGAATCGGCCAGCCCGTCGAGATCGTAGCCCCCCTCCAACACGAGGGCGAGCCGACCATCGGCGAGTCTCTCGGCCCAGCGATCGACCCGAGCGCAGAGCTGCTCGAAGCCATCGGTCGAGACCTGCATGCCTCCGAGGGGATCGCGCTGATGAGCATCGAATCCAGCCGAGATCAACAGGAGATCGGGGGCATACTCGTCGACGATGGGCGCGAGGATTCGATCGAAGACGGCGAAGTAGTCGCTGTCGGAGGCGCCTCCCGAGAGGGGAATATTGACGTTGTAGCCCTCGCCTTTGGCTTCGCCGACGCGGTCGGCCGGACCCGTGTTGGGGAAGAAGGGATGTCGGTGGACGCTGACATAGAGCACGTCGTCTCGGGACTCGAAGGCGTGCTGGGTGCCGTTGCCATGGTGGACGTCCCAGTCGAGGACGAGCACGCGGTCGACGTCATCGACGGTCGCGAGTGCATCTTCGGCGGCGATGGCGATGTTGTTGACGAGGCAAAATCCCATCGCCCGGTCGGCTTCGGCATGGTGACCGGGCGGCCGGACGAGTGCAAAGGCGCGATCGACGTCGCCCCGGCAGACGTCGCGCGTCGCCCGGATGGCCCCGCCGGCGGCGAGGTGGGCGGCGTCGACGCTCTTCGGAGAGACGTGGGTATCCGGGTCGAGGCGAGCCGACTCGCCGGCGAGCCCATCGATCGTGTCGATGTAATCGGCATCGTGGACAGACTCCAGAGCCTCTCGTTCGACGGGGTCGGGTTCGACCCACTTCACACCCTGGAGGTCGGAGGACTGGAGGCGATCGTAGATGGCACGAAGTCGATCGGGCCGTTCGGGATGGCGAGGGCCCGGATCGTGGGCGATCATGGCATCGTCGAAGACGAGTTCGGTGTCGCGCATCGTCACTTCTCCGAGTGGCGAGTCGATTCACTCGACCGTGAGACGGATACGTATCTCTAGCGATCTGAGACAGGGGGTGACAGTCGTCGAGTAGTCCGAGGCCCCGGGCAGGACCACACAGGTCACACGTCCGCCGTATGCCCGCTAACCTGTCACTTCATTCCTCTCCGTGAAAAGCCGCTCGGCGACATGCCAGCAACGGCAAGGGAACTCACGTCGAGGACGTGGGCTCCCGACCGGTTGAAGTCGGCGAGGCACGCATCCCGCCATGGCCCCGACCCTCGACGGTGACGACGCTCCGAGTCAGTAACTCTTCGTGTTCTGGCGGGGACCTTTGCATCCGTCGTCGCCGGAGGGCGCGCGGTTGTTGCTGCCGCCTCTCTGGCCGCCGTTGCCGCCGTCGCCTCCCGAGCCCCCGCTTCCGGAACGGTAGTTGATGTTGGAGGTATCGAGGCTGCTCGAGCCCGCTTTGACCAATCCGATCGCGGGTCCACCGCAGCCGCCGGCGCCTCCGCCACCGCCACCACCGTTGCCGCCATCGCCTCCGGCGCCACCGGCGCCACCACCGTCACCGGGGTCGCCGGTACTCGGGCCACCGTTGCCGCCATCGCCACCGGCACCGCCCCCACCGCCGTCACCGCCGTTGCCGCCGTCACCGCCGTTGCCGAGGATGAATGTCGTGTTTTGAGCCGATACGTTGGAGTCGACGAGGACGATCGCAAAGGAGCCGCCACCGGGCCGGCCGGCGTCGCCGCCGTCACCGCCACAGCCGCCGGCGCCTCCGCCGCCTCCGCCACCGCCTTTCAGGAAGGAGATGGGATCTTGATCGGCTCCACCGGCGCCCCCACCGCCGCCGCCGCGACCGTTGTCGCCGCTCCCTCCGTCGAAGCTGGTGTCTCCACTCCAGAATCCTCCGGAGAAGGAGCCGAAGTTGTCGGTTCCACCATTGCCGCCGTCCCCTTGAGCTCCATTCTCTCCATCTTTCCCGGGTTTACCATCCCCACCCTGATCGGGGGTCGTGATACGACTACATTTGCTCTCACCCGCCTGACCCCCCTGACCCCCTCCGCTCAGGAAGTCACCGCCGGCCGAGCCGCGCAAGCCGTTGTCACTGCCACAATTTGTCGAGTCTCCACCTGTTCCTCCATTGGCTCCGCATCCGGCGCTTCCTCCATTCGCCCCGTTGCTGTCGCCGGTGTCACTGCCGTTCGAACCATCGTCGCCGGAAACCCCGTCGGAGCCGTCCGCTCCATCTCCGCCATCACCCGCTTCGACGCGAGCATTGTCCAGGACGAGATTTTCGTTGTCCGTATTCTTGACCCAGACGGCGTACGTCGACTGACCGCCGGAGCGGTAGTCTCGTCCTCGAATCGTGATGCCGCCGTATTCGGTTTCTTCGCCCAGGTTGGTGGCGATCAGTGCGCGCTTTTTTTGGCCCTTGATGATGGTGCGATTCGTGCTGATGTCGCGCTCCCATCCGTTGGTCGTGTATCCGCCATAGACGTCGACGCCCGCCTCGACCTCGACCGTCTCGTCGTAGGTTCCCGAACTGACGAGGACGTCGCACGTGGGATTGCAGTTCGACGCGATGTCGATGGCTTTGCCGATCGAGGCGACGGGCTTGTCGAGATCCCGGCCGCTGTTGCCGTCGTCGCCGCCGTTTTGAGGCGTGGCGACGAAGACCGATTCGCTCCGGATCCCGTCGACCCCGTCGCAGTTTTCGTCCGTTCCGTTGCGGTCGGGTTCGTCGTCGTTCGACTGGAAGTTGCAGCGATACTCGCAGCCGTCGCTCTTGTTGCCGTTCAGGTCGTGATAGCCCATCCTGCAACTGTCGAGGACACAGGACCCTTGCTGGCAGCTGACGTTGGCGTTCGGGATGTCGCACTGGTTGTTGCAGGCGCCACAGTGCGAGATGGAGCTGTCGATGTTTTGTTCGCATCCGTTCGAACGAATATCGCCGTCGCAGTCGGCCCAGCCCGGCTGACAGCCGTTGCTGAGACGGCACGAGCCGTTGTTGCAGTCGACGCCTCGTGTGTGCGATCGGTCGCATTCCAGCCCACAGCCTCCGCAGTGCTCGGGATCGCTGCTGACGTTGACCTCGCATCCATCGTCGGGATTGCCGTTGCAGTCGTCGAAGTTGGCCTGACAGGTCGTGAGACGACACGTCCCCTGAGCGCACGTCGTTTGGGAGTTGTTGTTGTCACATGCATTGCCACATTGACCGCAGTGCTGGTTGCTGGCGGTCAAATTGACCTCACAGCCGTTGGCCGAGTTCTGATCGCAGTCGCCCCAGTCCGAGTCACAATCTGTGAGCTGGCACGTACCATTCTGACATTCGCCCGTGCCATTCGGGAAATTGCAGGCATTGCCACACGCCCCGCAGTGGTCGGGATCGCTCTGGAGATCGAATTCCTCGTCGACCGATCCGTCGCAGTCGTTGTCGCGACTGTCGCAGATCTCGGTTCCTCCGTTGGTCAACTCACAGCCACATCCCGTCGTGATATCGCCGTCGACGTTGGCAAAGCCCGGCTGACATCGGTAGGCACACTGGCCGTCGGACGTACACTTGCTTTCGGTCGCCGCGGGGGTCGGACAGTCTCCGTCCAGTTCACATGTCTGGCCGGCGTCTCCGCCGGGCGTGACATACGATCGACCGGTATCGCCCGCCTCGCCGTCGAGAGACGTTTCACTCTCGATGTCTGCCTCCCCTCCATCGATCGCCCCGACGTCTCGAGGACCTCTCGGGTCTGGATTGTCTCGGACGTCCATAAAGGGAGACGTGGAGCTAGAGGCGTCGTCGGATCCGCGGCCTTGTCGCTCACGAGAGAGGTCGCCGTCGGCACAACCGCCCCATAGCAACAGCAGAGAGGTGAGATATACGAACGAACGAGAGGTTGAGATAGACATGAGGGAGGGGGAGGTCACGCAACAAAGGGTCGATCGAACGGTCAACGACCTTCACATTATGGGGAATATCGGCTCGATACAAATATCTTGATCCCCCACCTCGAGGGTCATTGCATTAGAAGTTTAGGTGACACGTTCGCGGTTCAATCTCTGGCATGTTGCCCCATTCCCCTCCATTGGAAGTCACTGACGCGACGAGCCAGTCAGGAGGCTCACGTCCAAGATGCACAGACATGTCGAAGACATGCGAAGGCGCTTCTAGAAGAGATCCGAAGGTCCATCACGGACGCCCTCTGGAGTGCTGGCTCCCGGCCGGCTCGTCTGTATGGAACACATCCTGATGCGATTGCGCTCCTCCCTCGGCATCGAGGCGGGCTGAACGCCTGGGGGGCCGCGCGGACTCACTCTCCGGGGGTCTCCCAGTTGGTGGGATGTCCGCCCGGTTGGTTGCAGGGAATCGCCGATCTCGGCCTGCGCAGGAGGGAGAACAGACGCGCTGAAGTCTGGCACCAGCGTCCCGATGAGGAGGGGACCCAACCGAGCCCTCGGAGAAGGATCAGGGCACCGGCGTTCTCTGATGCTGGCGGCGGCAGTAGGGGCTCGATTTGATGGGGGCGAGACGTCTGGAGACGAGCTTTTATTCGGCGACTTTCGGTTCGGACGTCTCCGACGAGGTGGCGTACTGCAGCTCGTGGAGCGTCTCGTAGTGGCCGCCCAGCTCGATCAGTTCCCCGTGCGTGCCGCGCTCGATGATTTCGCCGTCGTCGAGCACCAGAATGCGATCGGACGATTCGATCGTCGAGAGGCGATGGGCGATCACGAGTGAGGTCTGTTGGGAGAGCAGCGTCTCGACGGCATCCTGGAGCAGGGCCTCGGTGTCGGCGTCGACGCTGGCGGTCGCCTCGTCGAGGACCAGTACCTCTGGCTGATGGACGAGCGCCCGAGCGAAGGAAACGAGCTGCTTCTCGCCGCTCGAGAGGTTGGCCCCTCGCTCCTCGACGCCATGCTCCCAGCCCCCCTCGTAGCGCTCGACGAGTTCGTCGACGTGGACGGCCTCGGCGGCGCGGTGGAGCGTCTCCTCGTCGATGGTGTCGTCGCGGAGGGTAATGTTCTCGCGGATCGTTCCCTCGAACAGGAAGACGTCCTGTAGGACCACCGCGAACGTGCTGCGGTAGGCCTGGAGGTCGAACTCGCGGATGTCGGTGCCGTTGACGAGGATCTCGCCGCGGTCGACATCGTAGAACCGCATCAGCAGATTGATGATCGTCGATTTGCCCGCTCCCGTGTGTCCGACCAGGGCCACGCGCTCGCCCGGGGCCATCTCGAAGTCGACGTCTCGGAGGACCCATTCGTCGTCGTTGTAGGCGAACCAGACGTTGTTGAATTCGATCCGGAAGGGCCGCTCGGGAAGGGGCGCCGGCGAGTCGACCTCGGGGACTTTTTGTTCGTTGTCGAGGAGCTGAAAGATGCGCTCGCCCGAGGCGATGGCGCTCTGGAGCTGATTGTATTTTTCGGCCAGGTCGCGAATCGGGACGAAAAACTTCTTCATGTACTCGATGAACGCGACCAGCACGCCGAGCGTGATGAGACCGTCGAGGACCTGGCCGCTCCCGTACCAGATGATCGCCCCGATGGTGATCGAGCCGATCGCCTCGACGATCGCGTACAACATGGCGTCGTAGCGGATCGAGCGGAGATTGGCGTCGCGGTACTCCTCGTTGATGTCGCGGTATTCGTCGGCGCTGACGTGCTCCCGGACGAACAACTGAATGATCTCCATCCCCGTGATGCTCTCCTGGAGATGGGCGTAGAGTCGAGCCACTTTGGTGCGGACCTCCCGGAACGCCTCGCGGAGATAGTGGCGAAAGAACGCCGTGATCGCGATCAGAAACGGCAGTACCGTGAAGCTGACCAGCGCCAGACGCCAGCTTTTGTAGAGCAGGATGACGACGATGCCCGTCAACATGATCAGATCGCCGGCCATCGTGATGATCCCCGACGAGAGGGCGTTCTGCAGGGATTTGACGTCGGTCGTCATGCGCGCCATCAGCCGACCGACCGGCGTGTCGTGAAAGAAGCCGAGGGGACGATCCTGGACGTGCTCGAACAACTCCTGGCGGAGGTCGACCAGCGCGTTCTGGCCGGCGCGCTGCATCAGATAGTGCTGCAGAAACTGGATGCCCGCCCGCATGACGATCGCGCCCCCGAACGCCCCGATCACCAGCCCGATGCCCTCCAGCTCGCCCGGCGTGATGTAATTGTCGATGGCGATCTGAAGAAGGTGGGGCTGCAGCAGCTCGAGCCCCGAGATGACCGGAAGTAACAGGAGACAGAACAGAAACGTCACCCGGTAGGGACGCATGAAGCGCCACAGCCGTTTGATGATCGTCCAGTCCTTCATGTCGCCGAGGCGCTCCTCCTTGAAATTGGAGCCGATCGCCACTCCGTCCGGTCGCTCTTCGTCCGTCTCGGAGCTGTCGCCTCGACTGTCGTCCCCCGTCGTCGTCTGGTCGTCGGATGTCGTCACGTATCGAGATCCTCTTCGAGTTCCTGTCGTCGGTACATCTCTTCGTACACCCCACCCGCCTCGATCAGCTCGTCGTGCGTGCCCGTCTGGACGATGCGTCCCTCGTCGAGGACGTAGATGCAGTCGACCCGGTCGAGGGCGTTGAAGCGGTGGGTCAGAATGATGCTCGTGCGGTCGCGCATGATGTAGTCGAGATGATCCAGAATGACCTGCTCGGTTTGCGTGTCGACGCTCGAGAGGGCGTCGTCGAGGATGAGAATGCGGGGGTCGACCAGGAGTGCTCTCGCCAGCGTCACCCGCTGTTTCTGGCCGCCCGACAGCGTCACGCCCCGTTCGCCGACGATGGTCTCGAGCCCGTCGCTGAAGCTATCGATGTCCGGACGCAATCCGGCCACGTCGACCGCCTGCTCGATGCGCTCCTCCTGAGAGAGCTCGCGGGGAGCGTCCGGGCCGGGTTGGATCAGCGGGGTCGTCGGAGCCTGGCGCTCGACGGTGTCGTCGTAATCGAGGGCGTCGAGCCCGAATCGGATGTTTTGACGTACGGTCATCGAAAACAGAAGCGGCTCCTGAGGGACGAAGCCCAGCTCGCTCCTGAGTTGTCGCACGGGCAGGCGCTCGATTGGGGTGCCGTCGATGCGAACCTCTCCCTCGTCGGGGTCGTACAGGCGCGTCAGCAACTCGACTAGCGTCGATTTGCCCGAGCCCGTCTTGCCGACGAATGCGACCGTGGAGCCCGCGGGGATCTCGAGGTCGATGTTCTCCAAGATCGTCTCGTCGTCGTATCCGAAGGTGACATCGTCCATCTCGACTCGCCCCAGGGATCTACCCGACTCGAGCGGCGGCAGATCGAGCTGGTCTTCCGGGTCGGGGTCCTCGATCTCGGGCTCGCGGGCCAGGATCTCGACGATGCGATCGAAAGCGGCTCGTCCTCGATGCCAGATCGAAAAGATCCAGCCCATCGAGATGGTCGGAAATGCCAGAGCAACCACGTAGCCGTTGAATTCGACGAAGGCTCCCAGCGACAACTCGCCGCCGACCACCTGGCTCGAACCGACCACCAGCAGAATGAACGTCCCCACGGCGGCGACGATCCCCACCAGCGCCTGCAGGCCTCCCTGGAGGACGGCATAGTGCATCTTCTCCTCGAAGAACTCCTCGTTGAGGTCCGAAAAGAGATCGATTTCGCGGTCCTGGATGGCGTAGGCCTTGACCATCGAGACGCCGGAGAGATTCTCCTGGATCTTGGTCGAGATCTCGGAGAGCTGAGACTGGACGACTTTGGTCTGGTAAAACAGCGCCTGTCCCAGCCACAGGATGCCCCCCAGCAGAAAGGGATACGGCAGCAGACACATGAGCGTCAGCTGGAGGTCGACCTGTGCCATCCGCCAGATGCCGATCGCATACGCGACGGCCGTGTTGATGACGTGCAGATACGTCAGCGCATAGAAGACGCGGACGCTCTTGACGTCGTTGGTCACGCGGCTGGTCAGGTCGCCGGTCGGGGCGGGATCGTAAAAGGCAGGCGTCAGATCGGCGAGTTTCTCGTAGAGTTCGTTGCGGATGTCGAATTCGATGTAGCGCCCCGGATTGAAGATGGTGATGCGACTCAAGATCCGGGCGATCGCGCCCCCGATGGCCAGCAGGACGACAGCGATGGCCGCCCAGACGAGATTCGCTCGCAGGAGCTCGAGCTCCGATTCGCCTTCGGCCGCCTGCTGCATCAGTTCGACGGCGTACCCGATGTAGACGGGGATCGTGAATTTTTGGAGGTTCGTCAGGACCAGAAACACCGCCCCGAGCAGAAACCACCACTTGTAGCGCCAGAAATAGCTGCGCATCTTGCGGCGGCGTTCCTCGAGGGGCACGTCGAGGCTGAGCGGGCCCTCGTCGGAGGAATCGTCGTGCGTCATGAAGGGATCTCAATCGAGGGGAAGAGGCGATGGAGCGCGTTTCGAATGCGGGGTTTGGGGCGCGATGTCAATGCGCGATCATAGCTGGGGGGCGCGAGATGGGAGAAGACGAACGATGCATTAAACGTCGAAGGGCGAGACGCCGATGGCAGGGCCATGCCCCTCGTGTATGGGATGTATTCGAGGAGAGGTCGCTGTGCAATGCCGCTCCGAATGGGGGCGAGCGACCGATGGAGGCTCAACGCAGCGTCAGCCCGATGCGCTCCCAGCGAGTCCCCTTCGTCTGCGAGGTGGACCACGCTACATAAAGGGGGTTGCCGCGCACGGCATCTTCGGAGACGGGCCCGAAGTCGCGGCTGTCCCGAATGGGAGCGCCCGAGGGTAAGGGCTCGGCCTTCTGGCTTCGATTGTCCGCCAGTAAGTAGAGCTGGTTGCCGTCGAGTGTGCGGGAATCGAAGCCCGTCTCAAAACGAGCCGATGGCACGATGGAGATGGCGTACGTGCGGAGATCGTTTTGTTCGGCCATCAGCTCGAAGGGATCGGTCGGTACGAGGGGAGAGGAGACGCGGAGCTGCTCCGAGGAGAGCCGGCTCTGCGGGCGCTGCTGTCCATTGACATGGAAGGTGTAGCCCTCGACTCGAATCGAATCGTCGGCACGAGCGGCGATCCGTCGCACGATCCACGGCGAGCCCTCTCGCTCGACGGCGACGAGCTCCCCCCGCTCGGGCGATCGGGCGTCGAAGGCCCGTCGATCGACGAGTACCGTATCGCCCGAGAGGAGATTGGGATACATCGCGCCATTCGAGACGGTCTGGAGCGTCCAGACGTACTGATGCGTGATTACGAAGACGACGGCCAGAGGCAGAACGTAAGTCAGGAGCGTGACGGCGCTGTAGACCGTCCAGTGATTGTAACTCTCCAGCTCGAGCGGCTGTTCACGCTCCTGGATGGTGTGACGCACCGATGAAGCCACGGACCAGGCGCCGAGCAACCAGGCGAGCCCGACGACGGCGAGCGGAATCAGCGGGAAGACCTCCAGAGATGTCACGATCGCCAGGGCCATGGCGAGGCCGGCGACAAAGAGCACGTTCCAGGCCATGCCCCATCCGAGGCGTCCGACGTACATGGGTCCGAGCCCGGGAGAGAGAAACGTCAAAAGGGTTCCGACCCATGGCCGCCGCTCGCGGCGGGATTCGTGCTCGCGCTCCGACGTATTAGTGCTCACGAATGCTCCGTGACAACCATGAGAATCGAGAGACAGCGTCGCGCGCTCATTCGAAAGATGACCCTAGTTTCGGGCCAAGAGGGTGTCAAACGAGTGAGATGTCCCCGAACGAGAGGTTCGAGGTGAGCGCGATCGCATCGGGACTGATGCGACGTAGACGTAAGTCGGCCGGGAGCCGGTCGAGCACGGGGGACGGGTTCGCAGGCGATCGCCCCCCGCTCTGAGTAATTTTAATCGCACAAGGATGGAACCATCGCGGATATGAGCCGGCGAGCCGCCGGCGCTCCAGGGAGGCCTCGAGGGGATATGAAGTTTGAGCGGCGCCTGAAGCGCCTTGATACGTCCGCGACGTGAGCAGCTTGCTGGCACGTTGCCGAGCGACTCCGTTTGGGGAGGAGCAAGGCAACCACGAGGGAAGCCATGTGCAAATGCGCGATCGCTCCGGGTTCGAGGTTGTGGACGACCGGGGGGCGACGCTCTACAATGCGAGTGTCCTTCATCTCGTTTCGCGCCTGAGACCGACCGCGATCCGCATGTTCGAACGGAGCGCCCACGATCCCGACGTCGTCGAAAACACCCAGTATGTCGAAGCCGCCGATGGCACCGCGATTGCCTATCGAGTCGACGGGGAGGGACCCGCACTCGTCTTTGTCAACGGATTCACGACCTCGAACGAGTACTGGCGCCACCTGCGGACTCGATTCGACCAGCGAGCGACCCTCGTCAACTGGGATCTCAAGGGGCACGGCAATGCCGAGCCGGCCCGCACCGAGGAGGGGGCCACGGTCGAGGCGGCGGTCGACGACATGCGCCGCGTCATGGATGCCGCCGAGATCGATCGCGCAACCCTGCTGGGGTTTTCCTTCGGTTCGCAGTTGATCGTCGAGGCGTGGCGAACGATGCCCGAGCGTATTGAGGGGCTCGTTCCCATTCTGGGTCCATTCGAAAAGACCTTCGCTCCCTTTTTGCCCCCGGTCGTGGGGCCGCTCGTCTGGCGGATCTTCGAGTCCCACGGGCCCGACATCGCCGATTCCCTGCTGGAATTGTGCCACTGGGCCAGTCAATCTCCGTTGACGTGGCGGCTGGTCAAGGCACTCGGGTACATTGGAGAGTCGGTGAGTTTCGAGGAGATGCAGCCGTTTTTCGAACATGTCGGCCGCGTCCACGGCCGCACGTGGGCTCACCTGGGAATCTCCGCGCACAACCATTCGGCGGCCGATCTCCTGGCCTCGATCGACGTCCCGACCCTGATCGTTGCCGGCGGGCGAGACAAGCTGGCCCCCGCCGAACTGGGGCATCGCATGCAGGAGCAGATGCCGAACGCCGAACTGCACCTCGTCCCCGAGGCGACCCATGCCGGATTGCTCGGCCAGCGAGAAGAGATCGAATCTCGCATCGAGTCCTTCCTCGAGACCCACGATCTGATTCGCCCGTCGGATGTCGACGGCGACTGAGAGCCAACTTCGTCGATTACTGCTGGCCCTCGGGATCGTTCCATACCCTCACGCCCTTCGAGGCGATCGGGGAGATCCACGAGTCTACCTCGACGTCCGAGACCTCGAAGGCCTCCACCATCGCCGTCTCGATCCGATCGGCCCGGGCCTCGGGATGACACAGCGCAAAGAGACTCGGCCCCGCGCCCGAGAGCAAGCCCCCCAACGCGCCGGCCTCCAAGGCCGCTCGTTGAACTCGCTCGAAGCCCGGTACCAGGGAGGCGCGGTGGGGCTCGATGAGTATGTCCTCGAGTGACTCTCCGATCAGGTCGACATCGCCTCGGTAGCAGTCGGCGATCAAACCGCCGAGACGGGTCGACTGCTCGACGTATGTCGAAAGCTCGAAGGCTCCGGGGACGACGGCGCGAGCCCGGCTCGTCTCGATTTCGACATGGGGATGGACGAGGACGCAGGTGAGACCCTCGGGGACGGGGAGTTCGATGACGTCGGGGGGATCGACGCGAACCATGGTCAATCCGCCGAACAGAGAGGGAGCGATGTTGTCTCCGTGGCGCTCGCCGCTGGCGATCGTTTCACCAATCAGCTAGTTATGCATCATCGTCTCTCGGGAGAGATCCATCTCGAGCAGGGAGGCCGCGGCGACGATGCCGCCGACCGCCGAGGCGGCCGATCCGCCCGTGCCGGAACCGAGGGGGATCCCCTTGTCGATCTCGACCTCGAAGCCGCCTTCGACGTCGATTTCCTCGATCAACTGGAGCAACCCGGCCGTCGCCGTGTTCCGATCGGCCTCCGTGGGGAGATCGGTGGCAGTACCCGTGATGGCTTTGATACGGACGATCGGTTCGTCGATCCGTCTGACCGTGATCCGGTCGTCGACTGCCTCGAGGGCGAAGCCGAGGATGTCGAACCCCACCGCGACGTTGCCGACGGTAGCGGGGGCCGAGGCCGTGGTAGACGAAGAGGTATCGCTCATCGTGGCGCTCCGAGATGGGAGGCGAGTCGAAGGAGATCGGCGAAGACGCCCCCGGCCGTGACGTCGGGGCCGGCCCCTGGTCCCTGAACGATCAGGGGATTGTCGTCGTAGCGACGCGTGCGAAACGAGACGAGATTGTCGGTCGACCGCATCTGAGCGAAGGCGTGAGACTCGGGATACCGCCGCACACCGACCGAGGCCGCGCCGTCGTGTCCGAGACGCCCGACGTATCGGAGGACATCTCCGGCCTCTCGAGCCTCTCGATGGCGCCGTTCGATATCCTCGTCGAGGATCGAGAGTGCGTCGAACAACTCTTCAGTCCCCTCTGCCGATCCGAGCGATTCCGGGACCAGGCTCTCGACGTCGACGTCGGCTAGATGGAGGCCCAGCCCCATCTCTCGTCCCAGAATTGTGAGCTTGCGCGCTACATCGGTGCCCGAGAGATCCTCGCGGGGGTCGGGTTCGGTATATCCGCGGGCGTGGGCCTCACGGACGAGCTCGGAGAACGCCGTCTCCCCGTCGAGAGCGTTGAACAGGAAGGCGAGCGTCCCCGAGAGAACTCCCTCGATCTCGAGGACCTCGTCGCCCGTCTGGCGGACGTCCCGCAATGTCTGGAGGATGGGGAGCCCCGCTCCGACCGTCGTCTCGTAGAGATAGCGGGTTCGCGCCCCCCTCGCCTCGCGGTGCAGGTCGCGGTACTGTTCGAGCGGACCGACACAGGCGAGTTTGTTCGGGGTGATGACGTGGATGCCGCGCTCGAGCCACCGGCGGTGCTAGCTCGCCACCCGGGGGCTCGCCGTGCAATCGATGAGAGCGGCGTGCGGATGGTAGTCGGTCTGAAGGTGCTCGACGAAGGTGTCGGGATCCGATTCGGGGCGTGCACCGGCGAACCGGCCCCGCCAGTCGTCGAGGTCGATCGCTTGCTCGT
>JAQCND010000170.1 GCA_028274765.1 Bradymonadaceae bacterium | reverse complement strand
GAGAACAACGAAGCCTCCGGGGACGATACGGCCGAGCGAGACGGCGATCTCGAGCGCGAATCCGGTCCGTCGGAGGCATGACCCATGTTGAGCCTCCTCTGCCGGGCGATCGACACCGTCATCGTCTCGTTGCTCGGGCCACCTCTCCGAGTGATCGGTCTCGTCCAGGGCGACGTGCCGGTGGGGCTCCGGGTCTCGACGTGGGGCCTCCTTTTGGGCATCGGCACGATGCTCGTGTACGGCCTCTTTTCGGACCAGGAGACGCTCGAGAGCCTCAAAGACGAGGTGAGCGACGCTCGCGAGGCGCTCCGATCCTACGACGGCACGGACGTCGACGAGATGGGGCGTCGCATGAAGCGTGCCTTCGGCCTCTCGCTGCAGCAGCTTCGATTGATGCTCGGTCCCACCCTCCTGGCGGGCGTCCCCGTGGTCGTCGCCCTGATCTGGATGGAGGGCGCTTACACCCACCGATCGCCCGAACCGGGCGAAGCCATCAAGGCAACTGTTCACGCTCGCCAAGACGATCCCGGGGAGCTCGTCCGATGGCGACCCGACTCCCAGGTTCAATCCGCCTCGGGGGCGACATCGACGATCGTCTGGCCCGGCGGGGAGGCCGAGTTGCGACTCGAGACGGTCGATTCGGGGGCGACTCTCCTGACGCTGCCCCTGTCGGCGCCAGTTCGCCGCATCGAGCGAACCAACTGGACGCACTGGTGGTTCGACGACGGCGGTTACGCGCTTCCCGCCGATGCTCCGATCCGACACGTGAGCTTCGAGCTTCCGAGGCGTGAAGTGATTCCCTTCGGTCCCACGTGGCTTCGAGGATGGTACGCTCTCTTTTTGGTAATGATTTCGATCGCGGCCGGTGGGACCAAGGTGGCGCTCGGCATCGACTGAGAGGCCGTGGTCGGACGTCGCAGATGGAACTCGAACCGCTCGAGATGTCCTCGAGGTCGACGACCCTCGACTCGGGGCGCACGGCGAGACGTGTCGGTATCTGATTGTGAGGAGGATTCTGTCCGTGGCGCGAGACGACTTCGAGATCGACTGGAGTCGCCATGCGTTGAGCACGTTCGTGGCGTATACGACGTTTCTGTGGCGATGGCTCGGCGATCTCGAGACCGAAGTGCTCCGAGACGATCTCGAGGACGTCGACATTCGCGCCCCCGTCTACATCTCGGGGCTGGCTCGTTCGGGGAGTACCATCTTGCTCCGGGTTCTCGACTCCCATCCCGACGTCGTCACCCATCAGTATCGCGATTTTCCCTTCCTCTACATCCCCTACTGGTGGAACCAGACCCTGGAGCGCCAGTCTCACGAACAGCTCGAGCCAGCGGAGCGCGCTCACGGCGATCGCCTGGAGGTCACGAGGCGGAGCCCGGAGGCGATGGAGGAGGTCGTCTGGATGGCGTACTTCTCGGACCTCCACGACCCCGCCTCGTCGAACGTCTTGACGTCCGACACCCAGTGCGAGTCGTTCGAGTCGTTCTATCGCGATCACATCCGCAAACTGCTGGTCGCTCGCGGAGGAGAGCGATACGCCTCCAAGGCCAATTACAACCTCACCCGCCTGGAGTACCTTCTGGAACTCTTCCCCGACGCCCGCTTCGTGGTGCCAGTGCGTCGACCCATCACGCACGTGGCCTCGTCGCTCAAACAACATCGTCTCTTTTGTAACGAAATCGACCCGGGCGATCGCGCCGTCGAGCACCTGAAGCGCGTCGGTCATTACGAGTTCGGCCCACATCGACGTCCCATCCACGCCGGAGACGACGAGGCGATCGAGGCGATCCAATCGGACTGGGCCTCGGGTGAGGAGATTCGAGGCTGGGCGCGCTACTGGGCTCACGTCTACGAGTTCGTCGCCGATCGGCTCGAGGCAAACGAGACGCTTCGGGAGGCGATTCACCTCGTGCGTTACGAGGACCTCTGTGACCAGACGCGCAAAGAGATCGTCGACCTGCTCGAGCACTGCGAGCTCGACGACGAGGCCGATGCCCTTGCCGACCGCTTTAAAGACCACATCAGTCGACCGGACTACTACGATCACGATTTGTCCGAGGCCGAACTGGCGACGATCGTCGACGAGACCGACGAGGTCGCCCGGCGATTTGGCTACGAAGCGGGCGAGGTGGCCGGGGCCAATCCCTGGCGTTGAGCGTCTGGACACGGGGCAACATAACACATCTTCTTCGGGTAGATGGGAGTCTCGTGTTGTCACGTGGGCTCCCATCGAGATCGTGAGGCGAGGGTCGAGCGCCGTAAGTTCAAGGTTCTCTGAACAGCGCATAGGAGGATTCACGCTCCTCGACCGGATGAAAGCACGCCCCGAGAGGAGTCACACCCTTGTCAACGGGGATACACGCCTTACGTTTGCCAGCGCCAACAAGGTTGGCCCTAACTTTCAAATAACAATCGACTCGAAGGAGGTCGGATCATGTTCAGTCGGAAGCTTTTGACATTGGTGGGGGCACTCGGATTCGTATTGTCCCTTGGAGCCTGTCAGAGCAAAAAGTCGGGAGGCGACAAGCAGGCGGAATCCGAATCTCCCAAGCAGGAACAGCAAAAGCAGGACGAGGGCGGGGACAAGAAGGGCGACGAAGGCTCGGCCCAGAAAGGCGACAAGGGCGAATCGCCGGAGAAGACGACCGTCACGCTCAAGCCCGAGGGCAACAAAATGCAGTTTCAGGAGGACGGATTCACGGTCAAGGCGGGCCAGAAGGTCAAGCTCGTCTTCAACAACACGGCGACGAGCAAGGCCATGAAGCACAACGTCCTGATGCTCAACACCAACGACGACAAAGTGGCCGCCGAGGTCGCCAAGAAAGGGACTAAAGCCAAGGACAACGGCTACGTCCCGGAGCACGACGCCATCATGGCCAACACGTCTCTCTCCGAGCCGGGTGAAAAAGTCGAGGTTACGTTTACGGCCCCGGAGGAACCCGGCAAATACAAGTACATCTGCACGTACCCCGCTCACTACCAGGCGGGCATGGTCGGCGTCATGACAGTCGAGAAGTGACAGTTTGACCGCAGCGAGCCATCATGGCATATCCACCGGGCCGAGCTTTCGCTGGACCCGGTGGATTTTTGTATCTCTCCCCTCGTCGAGCCATGATCGAGGTCGATGGACTCACGCGCTACTACGGGACGACTCGTGCTCTCGAGGACGTCTCGTTCGAGATCAGCGATCGCGCTATCGTCGGATTTCTGGGATTGAACGGAGCAGGCAAATCGACGCTGCTCCGCATTCTGGCCGGACTCCTGTTGCCAAGCGCGGGAGACGTCTCGATCAACGGAGTCGATGCCACGGAGGCACCCGACTCGCTTCGACGCCAGATCGGATTTCTCCCCGAAGATCCTCCCCTCTACGACAACATGCGGGTTGATGCCTTTCTGCAGTGGTGTGGTGAAATCAAGGGTGCCTCGAGCGACGACGTCGCCTCGCGTCTCGACGAGGTCGTCGACATCTGTGCCATCTCGGACGTACGCGATCGTGTCATCGAGACGCTTTCCCATGGTTACCGCAAGCGCGTCGGGATCGCTCAGGCCATCATCCACGATCCGGAGCTCGTCATCCTCGACGAACCGATCGCCGGGCTCGACCCCGTTCAGATCGTCGACATGCGCGACGTTCTCCAGCGACTCAAAGAGAAGCGCACCGTCCTCGTCAGCTCCCACATCCTCTCGGAGATCTCGGAGACGTGCGAGCGCATTCTCGTCCTCCACGAGGGCCGACTCGTCGCCGATGGCACCGAAGAGGAGCTGTTCGAACGCATGGGGACGGGCAATCACCTGGAGATGACGGTGCGCGGCGCTCCCGACGTGCTGGAGACGGCACTCGACGAACATTCGGACGTCGAACACTGGTCGATCAGCTCTCGCGACGACGAGTGTCTCGACGTCGACGTCACGACGACCGAGGACGACCGAGAGGCACTGGTCGCGGAACTCGTCGAGCGCGACCTCGGCATCCGGCGACTCGAGGAATCCGAAAGTGAGCTCGAGCAGATCTTTCTGGGAGTCACCGGAGAATCCGAGGATCTCCCCGACGCGACGACACGGGAGGACGTGGCATGAAACAACTGCTGTTGATCACCCGGCGCGAGCTGGCGGCCTACTTTCAGTCGATCTGGGGGTGGAGCGTGCTGGCGTCGATCCTGGTAGTCGACGGCCTCCTCTACAACGCCTTTGCGATCGGTGGAAGTGCCAAATACAGCACCGAAGTGCTCCAGCAATTCTTCTACTTTTCGTTCGGGACCACCGTCGTCGCCGGCATCTTGCTGACGATGGGACTGATCGCCCGGGAGCGCCAGACCGGCACGCTCGTGTTGCTCGACGCCTCTCCGCTGTCGGACTGGCAGATCGTCGGCGGCAAGTTCCTGTCGGCCCTGACCTTTATCTCTATGCTGACCCTGGCGACTCTCTATATGCCGGCGCTGATTTTCGTCAACGGCAAGGTCTCGGTTGGTCACATCGCCGCCGGGTACCTCGGGCTCCTGTTGGTCGGGGCGACGACCGTCGCGATCGGGACGTTCGCGTCGACGCTGACCGAATCGCAGTTGGTCGCCGGTGTCGTCGCGAGCATCATTTCGGTGTTGTTGCTCATCACCTGGTTGTTGGCTCGCATCTCGCCGCCTCCCTTCGATGCGATCCTCTCGTACGCCGCGATCTTCAACCGCCACTTCAGTCGCACGTTCATGCAAGGTCGCATCGCCACCGAGGATATCGTCTATTATCTGTCGACGACCTTTACTTTCTTGATGCTCTCGGTGCGCTGGCTGGCGGCGAGGAGGTGGACGTGAGCTGGCGTGTCGTGCTCTACATATTCGGTATGGCGCTGATTTTTGTCGGCGAGCAGATCCCGGCCGATACCGGTATCGTGCGCTGGAGCCTCGTCGGAGTCGGCGGATTGGCGATCGGTAGCTCGGCCCTGTGGCGCGGCCTTCGGTCTCGTCAGGCCGACGAATCCGGCATCGAGACGGGTCATCGGCTCGCGCTGGTGACGACGCTCATCGGTGCCGGCTCCCTCGGCGGCTATGTTCTCTCGACCCAGAGCGTGGCCGAAGGGCTGGGGGTTGGCGGCCCCTCCTCGGGCTGGCGAGTCGTCTGGCAGGTCATCTGGCCGATCGTCTGGCTCGCCGGAACGCTTCCGCTGCTGGCGATCGATCATGCGATTCGCCAGTCCCCCGTCGTCGCGCCGGCCCGGCGTTTCCGGCAGGCACTGTATCATGGGCTCACGGCCGCACTCGGGCTGGCGCTGTTGTTTCCGGTCAACTACCTCGCCTCGCAGCACGAGACACAGTGGAGTCTGGCCCACGTCGAGACGGTACGTCCGGGGTCGGCGACGCACTCGATCGTCGAATCGCTGGAGACCTCTGTCCACGTCTACGCCTTTCTTCCCCCCGACTCGAAGCTGAACAGCGAGGTCGACGCGTATTTTACCTCCATCGAAGGTCCCAAACTAAATGTACACCGCGTCGACCAAACGGCGAGTCCGAGGCTGGCCCGACGGCTCGAGGTCGAGGACAACGGGTATCTCGTCTTCGCGACGACGCCGCCCGGGCAACTCAAACGTCCGGAGGATGAGGGCTCGGAGGCCTCTCGGGTCTGGAACGAACGCATCGAACTGGGCAAAAAGCTCGATGACGCCGAAGAGGCCCTCGAGACACTCGACCAGAACGTCCAAAAACGGCTCCTCTCTCTTTCGAGCGGGGAGCGCATCGCATACTTGACCGAGGGGCACGGCGAGTTGACCGCCGAAGGCAGTGGGCGTTCGAGATCGCTTCAAGGGCTCACTCAGACCATGGAGGGCATGGGCTTTCAAATCGAGCGCCTTGGCCTCCAGAAGCTGCCCGAGGGCGTGCCCCGAGAGGCGGACGTCGTGATGATTCCGGGGCCCGATTCGCCCTTCATGGACCGCGAGATCGAGGCTCTGGCCAACTTCCTCGATCGAGGTGGTGCACTCTGGATCGCACTCGAGCCGGAGTACGCCCGAAAGGCGCGTCGCAACTCGAAAGACGAGCGTCCCCTGCTCGGCGGGCTCCTCGAGCGGATCGGGGTCGAGCTCGGCGATGGCGTGCTCGCCTCGACCGACAACATCGTGCCGACCTCCAACAACAAGACCGACCGGCTGAATCTCGTCACCAATCGCTTCTCGTCCCATCCCTCGACGGCCACGCTCTCGAAGCGCACGCGTCGTCTCTTTCTGTTCGCCCCGACCAGCGGCTATCTCGGCGTCTCCGACGACACACCGGTCGAGACGACCGTGACGGTTCGATCGCCGTCGAGCACCTGGGTCGATCGGAACGACAACCTCACCTTCGACGAGGAGAGCGGCGAATCGCGAGAGGCCCGCCCCATGGTCGTCGCTGCCGAGTCCGAGGCAGACGACACCGACTCGTCCCAACCGTGGCGAGCCGTCGTTACGGCCGACGCCACGATGCTCTCGGATCTCGGTCTCGGCAATCGCGGCAACCGGCAATTCGTCTACGACAATCTCAACTGGCTGATCGGCGCCTCGGCCCTTTCGGGCACCGTCGACAGCGGAGAAGACGTGCGCATCCGCCATACCAAGGAGGGGCAAGCTATCTGGTTCTACGCCACGGTCGTCGGGATTCCGCTTCTGATCTTGCTCATCGGTACGCTCTACGTCTGGCGTCGACGCCAGACGGGAGGTGCGTCGTGAATCGCTCCGTCATCGCCTATGCCGTCGTACTCGTCGCCGCCCTCGTGGGGTCGTATGTCACCTGGCGGGCGGATACCGATACGGCCACGACGGTCGAGGGGCCTTTCGTGACTCACATTCGAGGTCCGAACATCCGCGAGATGCGGTACGAGACCGACACGAGAAAACTCGTACTCGAGCGGCGCCAGGAGGGGCTCGACACGTACATCTGGGTACGACAAACCGAGAAAGCGTCGCCGACCAAGCCAGACGATTCGCCTCCCCGCGAGCCCTCGCCGAACTCGGCAACTTCCTCGCCGGATGCCGGCCACATGCCCGACACGGCGAAGACCGGCGATCGACACGATGCCGGCGGAGCGTCCGTGGAGCCCAACGACGGAGACGAGAGGGCGTCACAAAGTCAGTCGAACGGTTCGGGGACAGACGACTCGCCCGAGTCCGACACCCGGGAGTACCTGGCCGGAGAGGCTGGCGAGACGCTTTTCGACTCGTTCAATCCCCTTCCGGCCGTCCGACAGCTCGAAGAGGGATCCGATATGTCTGCTCGCTACGGACTCGCCGATCCCCGGGCGACGCTGACGATTCGGCATACCAACGGGACAGAATACGTGTTTGCGGTTGGCGACTCGACCTACGGGGGAGACCATGTCTACGTGCGCAACGAGCAATCCGATGAGCGCTATGCCATTGAACGTTCCGTGTTGAACCCCCTCGAATACGCCGACGTGCAGCTGTTCGAGGGTGATCTGGTGGAGCTGACCCGGAGTAATCTCGAGACGATCGTCGTCCGCAAGAACGGGGCGCGTGTCGAACTGCATCAGCACCACATCGACGATCCCGAGCAGTCGTACTGGTCGGTGGGCGCCTCGGACGAGTCCAACGAAGCGGCCAGCGCCTGGGTCGGCAAAATGCTCCGGCTGCAGGCGGACGCTTACGTCCCCTCGCCCCCCGACTCGCTCGAACCTGCCATGACGATCGAGGCGCGTGCAGGGGGCGAACAGACCAACGCGACGCTTACGCTCTTCATGTCGACCGTCGAGGGAGACGAGCCCGAGTGGTACGCTCGATCGGAGCACACGCACACGCACGTCCGCCTCGAACGAAGTCGAGCCGTCACCCTGGTGGAGGGAGCCGGGCGTTTGATTCCATGAGCGAGCCACCTCACAATCAAGAAGCACCGGCGTAACGGCGATGTATGCGATGAGATGCCTCTACGCAGGCGACGATCATGGACGCTTCCCTCGAATGCGACGAATGCGGAACACTCAACGATCCCGAGCTCGACGTCTGCGAGCTCTGCGGCGATCCTCTCGGCGAGGAGCGCGACCGGCGCCTGACTCGCTCGGGATGGCTACTCGCCGCACTGGCTCTCGGGGCGACGGCAATCGTCTATGGGGGACCGGGACTGATCGGTGATTACCTCCTCTACACGTTTTTTTACATCGAGGGCCGTACGTCGATGTACTTGACGGGCGGAGGGCGTCTGATGTTCTGGGGCGGCTATACGCTCTTGTGGGGGGCCGCGATCGGGTATGCGCCGAGCTACGATCGCGAACGGGTGATTCGATTCGAGGAGATGGCGGATTACGACGACTACCTGGAGGCGCGCGACCAGAGGACGCTGCCGCTAATCGAGTATGGTGACTATCCCACCCTGGGATATGACTTCGAGGACCGACTCGAACACGAGCGAGCCGCTCGCATACTGCACAAGACGGCCGGATGTCTCCTCATACCCTTCCATGTCGTGCGCGGACTGTGGA
>JAQCND010000155.1 GCA_028274765.1 Bradymonadaceae bacterium | reverse complement strand
GTCGACGAAGTACTCCTGGATGTCGCCCATCATCTTGAGGGCGAACTCCGTCGAGAAGATGCAGGTGTTCTGAGCCTGGTCCTCCTTGAGGATGTCGGCCTGGACGGTGCCGCGGACGGCCTGGAGGGTCTCGTCGCGGATCTTCTCGTACTCCTCGGGCGTCGGGTCGCGGCCCTCCTCCTCTTCGAATTGCTCGACCTGCTGGTCGATGGCCGTGTTGAGGAACATCGCCAGAATGACCGGCGCCGGTCCGTTGATGGTCTTCGAGACGCTGGTCTTGCGATCACACAGATCGAAGCCCTCGTAGAGGCGCTTCATGTCCTCGAGCGTACAGACGCTCACGCCGGCGTTGCCGATCTTCCCGTAGATGTCGGGCCGTTCGGCGGGGTCCTCGCCGTAGAGCGTCACCGAGTCGAAGGCGGTGCTCAGGCGGTTGGCGTCCTCGCTGGCGGCCAGGTAGTGGAAGCGGTCGTTGGTGCGGTCGGGCGTGCCCTCGCCGGCGAACATGCGCCGCGGCGACTCGTCGCCGAGCTTGAAGGGATAGACGCCGGCGGTGAAGGGGAAGCGGCCCGGGACGTTCTCGAGCAGTTGCCACTCGACCAGGTCGCCCCAGTCGCGGAACTCCGGCAGGGCGACGCGCGGGATGTCGAGGCCCGAGAGGGTCTCGCGGGTCAGCTCGTATTCGACCTCGCGGCTCCCCACCTGGGTGACGTAGGTCTCGCCGCTGTAATCTTCTTTGAGGTCGTCCCAGTTGTTGAGCAGGTCCTGGGGCTCGTCGTCGAGCTCTTCGCGGAGCGCATCGATGCGTGACTCGACCACGGCCAATTCGTCGTCGTCCGCCCCCTGGTCCTCGAGCATCTCGAGAGTGCCCTGGGCCTGGTAGAGCTGGGAGGCCAGATCGGATTGCTCGTCGACCCAGTCGCGGTACACGCGACAGGATTTAGCAATCTCGGCGAGGTATTGTTCGCGGTCGCTGGGGATGATGGTGTGGCGCTTCTCGGAGACCGGGCCGTCGGCCGGCCACTTGCTGTCGACCTCCTCGCCGAAGACCTCCTCGACGATCGACTGGTAGAGCGCCGTCACGCCCTTGTCGCCGAACTGGCTGGCGATCGTGCCGTAGACGGGGAGCTCGTCGTCGGGGATGTCGTAGCTGATCTGTCGGTTGCGGCGGACCTGTTTGCGGACCGACCGGAGGGCGTCGCGGCTCCCGCCCTTGTCGAACTTGTTGATGGCGACGAAGTCGGCGAAGTCGAGCATGTCGATCTTCTCGAGCTGGGAGGCGGCCCCGAACTCGCTGGTCATCACGTAGATCGACGTGTCACAGTGGTCGATGACGTCGGTGTCGCCCTGGCCGATCCCGCTGGTCTCGACGATCACGAGGTCGAATCCGGCGCTCTGGACGACCTCGACCGCCTCGTCGATGGCGTCCGACAGTTCGCCCTTGCTGCCGCGCGTCGCCATCGAGCGCATGTAGACCCGCGGCGAGTCGATGCTGTTCATGCGGATGCGATCGCCGAGCAAAGCTCCGCCCGTGCGGCGGCGACTCGGGTCGATCGTGAGGATGGCGACTTCTTGATCCGGGTGATCTTCGAGAAACCGGCGGATGAACTCGTCGGTAAGACTCGACTTCCCCGAACCGCCCGTCCCCGTGAGGCCGACCACCGGCGCCGGATCGTCGACGTGGGGGAGGCTGAGTCGATCGAACCGCTGCTGTTCGGCGTAGGTGATAGCCCGGGCGATGGCGCGTCGATCGCCCTGTCGGAGGGATTCGGCGGTGGGCGGACTCTCGATCTCGGTGAGATCTTGGTCGGTCTCCTCGAGCATGTAGTTGATCATGCCCTGGATGCCCATCTCGCGGCCATCCTCGGGGCTGACGATCTTGGAGACGCCGTAGTCCTGGAGTTCGGCGATCTCCTCGTCGACGATCACGCCCCCGCCGCCCCCGTAGATGCCGACGTAATCGGCCTCGCGTCCCTGGAGCTGATCGTACATGTACTTGAAGTACTCGACGTGCCCGCCCTGGTAGCTCGAGACGGCCACCCCGTGGGCATCCTCCTCGACGGCGGCCTTGACGACTTCGTGGACCGAGCGATCGTGGCCGAGGTGGATGACCTCGGCGCCCGTCGACTGCAGCACGCGACGCATGACGTTGATCGCGGCGTCGTGGCCGTCGAAGAGGCTCGCTGCCGTCACGAAGCGGACGTCGTTGTCGAGCTCGATGGGATCGACGTCGGAGTCCTGGCTGAGCGCTGTGGCACACATGGTCGGAGAGTGGACGTGAGGAGAGCGGAAGACAGACTCAGAGTATCATCCACTCGTGTTCGCTTGGACGTGCTACGAGGACATCGTCCCTTCTGATCTCCAGGCTTGCACCCGGAGCGACAAGCTGCCGCCTCATCGGGGGCTCTCCCGACGTGGGACGAGCGGCTCCAAGATCGCTCAACGAACACGAATCAAGTATCATCACATCGGCGGTCCGCCGCCCATACCGGGCCCCATGCCGCCGCCTCCACCCATGCCGCCGGGCATCGGCGTGTCGCCGGTGGTCTCGACCGAGAGGTCGTTGTCCACTTCTTTCTTGAGAAGGTGTTCGATCGACATCAACGTACCGGTGATCGAGGCCGGGCACGAACCGCAGGCACCCTGATAATTGATCTTGAGGGTATCGTCCACCAGTCCCTCGATCTCGAGCCCCCCCCCATCGCCCTCGAGATACGGAATGATCTCGTCCTCGAGCGCCTCTTCGATCTCCGGCATGCGCGGATCGTCCATGCCGGGCTTGTCCTCGTCGTCCTCGGCTTCCTCTTCGGCCTCGCGGATCGTCCCCGTTCGGGCGTCTTCGAGTTCGGCCTCGCGGATCGGCTCGGCGACCTCGCGCATCAGATCGCGCCACTCGGCGTCGCCATCCTGAGTGACCGTGATGTAATTGGCCGAAAAGAAGACCGTCTCGACGTGATCCATCTCGAGGACATCGCGCGCCAGCGGCACACCCTCGGCCTCCTCGATCGACTCGAACGACTGCGTCACGCCGCCGACCTTGGGTTGGATGTCTTCGTCGACGATGAACTTCACCGCGTTGGGATTCGGCGTGTATTCAATCTCTTTGATCTGCATGTCGAACCTCCGCTCCTACTACCAACTCACCTACCTGCCGACTGTACCGACTCAAACGCTTTCACTCGACCTCTGCTTTGGGATCGGCCTCGCCCTCGGTGCTGATCGACTCCTTGCCCTCGAGTGCCGCCAGGAGCGTATGCCAAGGCAGCACCGCGCACTTGATGCGCTCGGGCCGGGAGGCGACGCTCTCGAAGACCTTCAGATGGCCGAGATCGTGGTCGTCTTCCTCGAGATCGAGATCGTCGGTGAGCATGTCTCGAAACTCGTTGACCAACTTTTCGGTCTCCTCGCGAGAGAGCTCCTCGACGTGCTGGGTCATCATCGAGGCGGCGGCCTTTGAGATCGCACATCCTTCGCCAGAGAAGGCGACCGACTCCACTTCGCCGTCGTCGGTCAGTTTGGCGGAGACGACGTACTCGTCGCCGCAGAGCGGGTTGTCGCCGTGTGCCTCGCAGTTGGCGTCCTCGAGGTCCCCGAAGTTCCGGGGGTTTTCGTTGTGATCCAGAATGACGTCCTGATAGAGCTGTCGCAGACGTGTCATGTCAGAATATCTCCCGTACGTGCTCGATCGCCTCGACGAGACGATCGGCGTCTTCTCGAGTGTTGTAGTACGAAAACGAGGCTCGCGCCGTCGCCGGAATCTCTAGGCGATCCATCAGCGGCTGAGTACAGTGATGACCGGCCCGGATCGCCACGCCATGGGTGTCGACGATCGTGCCGATGTCGTGGGGATGGATGTCCTCGAGGTCGAACGACAGCACCGAGGCCTTGTCGTCGGCGCGCCCAAAGATGCGCACGCCTTCCTCGGCCTCGAGTAGCTCGGTGGCGTAGTCGAGCAACTCCGCCTCGCGTTCAGCAATGCGATCCATGCCGATCGACGTCAAGTACTCGACGGCCGCGCCGAGGCCGATGGCGGGCATGATCGCCGGCGTTCCGGCCTCGAACTTGTTGGGGAGGTCGGCGTAGGTCGTCTCCTCGAACGTAACGCTTCGAATCATCTCGCCGCCCCCTTGGTACGGCGGCATCTCTTCGAGCCATGCCTCCTTGCCGTAGAGGACGCCGATGCCGGTCGGACCGTTCATCTTGTGGCCGGAGAAGGCATAGAAGTCGGCATCCATCGCGTCGACGTCGACCGACAGGTGGGGTGTGGCCTGACAGCCATCGACCAGCACGGGGACATCCCGAGCATGCGCTCGCTCGACGATCTCCTCGACCGGATTGATCGTGCCGAGCGCGTTGGAGACGTGGACGACCCCGAGGATCTTCGTGCGATCGGTCAACATCTCCTCGAGTTGATCGAGCCTCAGCTCGCCGTCGTCGGTCACCGGCAGGACGCGAATCTCGGCGCCCGTCTCGTCGGCAATCTGCTGCCACGGAACGATGTTGGAGTGATGCTCCATCCGGGTCAGCAAGATTTCGTCGCCGGACTCGAGATTGGCACGGCCCCAGGATTGGGCGACGAGGTTGGCTGCCTCGGTCGCCCCCCGAGTGAAGATGCACTGTTTGGGGGTTGGTGCGCCGATGAACTCGGCGACGGCCTCTCGAGCTCCCTCGTAGGCGTCGGTCGCCGTCTGGCTCAACGTGTGGACGCCCCGGTGGACGTTCGAGTGCTCATGGCGCTGGTAGCGATCGATCCGCTCGATCACCGGCTCCGGCATCTGACTCGAAGCCGCGTTGTCGAGATACGTTAACGGCTCGCCCTGAATGGTCTGATCGAGCGTCGGAAAGTCGGAGCGGATCTCCGACCAGCTTCGCATCTCGTCGGTCTCGTCGGCGTGTTGCACGTTGAGCGTCGTCATATCGTTGGCACGGTAGCGTCGAAAAATGGGCGTGGGTCGGGCGGGGCCGATCCGGGGGGCGGCGTGAGGGTCCGCCCGTCCATCACCGCCCCGCCCGATGCGGGAGTCGCCGGGTCAGACGCGGCGCGTCTTCTCGGCGACCGTGTCCTTGAGCCGCTCGCGGAGCGAATCGACCGGGATCGTCTCGACGATCTCCGCGGCAAACGCGTAGATCAGCAGATCCCGAGCCTGCTCTTCGTTGAGCCCCCGCGTGCGGAGGTAGTACTTCTGCTCGTCTTCGAGCTGGCCGATGGTCGCCCCGTGGGTGCACGAGACGTCGTCGGCGAAGATCTCGAGTTGAGGCTTGGTGTTGACTTTCGCTCGGTCCGAGAGCTGAAGCGTGCGGTTCAGCTGATAGGCATCGATCTTCTGAGCGTGGCGTTGGACGAAGATCTTGCCGTTGAAGACCGAGTGGGCCTCGTCGTTGATGATCATCTTGTGCAGCTGGTGGCTGCCGGCGTTCGACTCGCGGTGATCCATCACCGAGTGGGTATCGGACACCTGGTCGCCGTCGAGCATGGCGAGCCCGTCCAGCGTGCAGTCGATCTGCTCGGCGTCCCCGTAGGCTCGCGTGTCGTACCGCGAGAGGCTCGCGCCGTAGCTGATCGTCTGCGACTCGTAGTTGCTGGCCCGCCCGAGGTCGATGGCGCGCCGGGCGATGTGGAAGGCCTCGCGGCTTTCACCCTGCACGACTGCGTGCTCGACCGTCGCCGACTCGCCGACCGATACTTCGGTCAAGGCATTGGTCAGGTGCACGCTGTCGTCGGCGCTGCCGTATTCTTCGACAACCGAGACTTTGCTGCCTCGACCCGCGACGACGAGGTTGCGCGGGTGGTTGACGTAGGGCTCGTCGTGTTCCGTCGTCAGGTGGACGAGATGGACGACGTCCTCGACGAGCGTATCCGGCGGGACGATGACGTACGAACCGTCTCGCCAGCCGGCGGCGTTGACGCTGCCGAAGTAATCGTCGTCGAAGGAGTGGGCGTCCGGCGTGCCGAAGTGGTCTTGGAGGTGTTCCAGATCCGCTTCGGCCGGGTCAGCCAGGTTCCCCACGCGCACCTCGTCGGGGAAGCTACTCGTCTCCGAGAGCTCGGGCGCGTACATCCCGTTGACGAAGACCAGCCGAGTCGATTCGGCCTCGTCGACGTGGTGCGACTCGAGGAGTTGTTCGGCGCCGTCGGGGTCGACCTCGTCGGCCGGGACGTAGGACTCGTTGGTGACCTCGCGGAGACTGGTAAAGCGCCATTCCTCCATGTCGGTCGTCGGTACGCCGACGTATTGGAGACGCTCGCGAGCCGCCTCGCGGTTGTCCTGAGCAAAGGCCGTGCTCGCCGGGGCGTCGGGCCCGGCGAGGAGTTGTTGGGTAAACGTGCGATCGCGTTCGCTGAGTGCGTCCTGGGCTGTATCGGTCATGCCGCCCCCGCCGTCTCGTTGCTCGCTTCTTGAACCCAGTCGTAGCCGCGATCTTCGACTTCCATCGCCAGCTCCTTGTCGCCGGAGCGGACGATTTGTCCATCCACTATGACGTGGACGCGGTCGGGCACGACGTAGTCGAGGATGCGCTGGTAGTGGGTGACCAGCATGAAGCCGTTCTCGTCGCTCGACAGACCGTTGATGGCGTCGGCGACCGTCCGCAGCGCGTCGATGTCGAGCCCTGAGTCGGTCTCGTCCAGAAGCGCCAGCTTGGGCTGGAGGACGGCGAGCTGAAGAATTTCGTTGCGCTTCTTTTCGCCCCCCGAGAAGCCGACATTGACGCTCCGGTCGAGGAAGTCTGGATCCATGTCGACGATGTCGAGCTGCTCGCGGATGTAATCCTCGAACTGGAGCGGGTCGAGCGGGTCCTCGCCCTGCGCCTCGCGGACGTTGTTGTAGGACTCGCGGAGCAGAGTCGAGCTGGTC
>JAQCND010000154.1 GCA_028274765.1 Bradymonadaceae bacterium | reverse complement strand
GGTAAGATGCCATTCTTCACATGAGACGCCTTCCGGAGCGCCGGCGTCCTCGCCGGCTTGGGATGAGAGACTCCGTCCCTCGAACAAAAATATAACCCCCATCGCACTCGAGCCACTGCGTCGAGCCCGTGGCATCCCCTTCGACGGAGGGCGACCCGCCTCGATATTCGAAGGAGAGCGAGCCGTGGCGCATCGTTTGGGGGCGAGGATGCATCATAGCCTTGAACAGGGTGTCGTGCGGTCTCGCCCGATAGCATCCGGTCGAACAACGAGCCGATACGATAGGACATGGCTCGAACTCATGGGACCCCGACGTTGAAGCTCGGTCCCTGTGTGGACAGGTTGAAACCAAGGTTGGATGCGCGACAGTCGTTCGTCTCTGAAACTCGAGATCGCAGTGAGGTAACACGATGTCGGAGAATACCCCCCCGGTTCCCCAACAGCGGGGAGAGGCATTGGCCCAACGCCAATCATCCCGTGCCCCGGCCGAGAGTGACTTCTGGCATCAGTACGGCTGGAATACCACCTACAGCCTGTGCGTGGGCATCGGTTCCTTCGGTGTGTTGAAACTCCTGCTCGGGCTGCTCTACTGGCCCACTTATCCATTCGTCAACGCTCTGGCGACGCTCGCTCTCTTCACGGCGGGACCGCTCATCTTGGCGGCTGGTATCACCGGATTCGCCCTCCCCATTCACTCGCTGGTCCGTCACTACTGGTTCGACGACGAACGTCTCATCGAGTGAACGGCGAGTGCTCAGATGCCCTTGGGCGCTCCCGTGCGTGTTCGAGCGCACTCACCGGCCGCGCGACCTTTGCGCTTTGTTCCGTCGATGTGCTAGACCCGCATCGCACATGATGTTGACTGGAATTTCAGATCGAGATGGAGACTGCACGACATGCACTACAGCGGTGAGCCCGAAGCCACCTCGACAAACGTCCTCTGGTTGAATGTCGCCTTTCTGACGGTCACTCCTCTTTTGGCGCTGACCCTGGGTCCCTACTACATTGCCAACCACGGGATTCACTGGGCCGAAATCGTCGCCTTCTTCGGATTGTGGTACTTAGCCGGCATGGGCGTGACGGCGGGATATCATCGCATGTTCGCTCACCGCGCCTGGTGGGCCTCGAAACCCGTGCGGGCCGTCATGCTGGTTCTGGGCGCCGCGACTTACCAGAACTCGGCCATTCACTGGTGTTCGAACCACCGTACCCACCACCAACATGCCGACACTGAAGACGATCCTCACAGCATCGAGGAGGGCTTCTGGTGGGCCCACATGCTCTGGATTTTGATCGACGAGGATGAAGACCACGACCACTCAAATGCCCCCGATCTCACCGACGATCCCCTCTGCCAGTGGCAGCATCGACATTATTTTGCGATCGGAACCGCCTTCAACGTGGCCGTACCGCTGGGACTCGGGCTTTTGACCGGGCGCATCTGGGGGATGCTGCTCTGGGCCGGATTGATCCGCGTGGTCGTCCTCCATCACCTGACGTTCTTCATCAATTCACTCGCCCACATGTGGGGGGAGCAGCCTTGGACCGACGACGAGACGGCTCGCGACAATGGGTTTCTCGCCTTTCTGACGCTGGGCGAGGGTTATCACAACTTCCACCATGCTTTTCCGGGCGACTACCGCAACGGATTTCGCTGGTACCAGTTCGATCCGACCAAGTGGACGATCTGGACACTCTCGAAGCTCGGGCTCGCCCGCGATCTGCGTCGGAGTGCTATCGACGAACGGCTCCGGTCGCGCTGGAAGCGCATCAAGTCTCAGTACGATTCCCAGATGGACGAGTGGAACGAACAGGTGCGCCAGCGCGTCGAATCGGCCGAAGAGCGTCTCGACGAGGCGCTCGAAGAGATGCGTTCGCGGCGCCACGAATGGTCTCGCAAAGCCAACGACCTCCAGGATGATGCACGCGAAGAAGTCCGCCAGGCACGTATCGAGGCCGAGCGTCGAGCCGTCGAGGCTTTCCGCTCGTGGCGCGGCGAGCTGCCGCAGACCGTGCAGGGCTGAGCCCCTCTCGGGTCGGCTCGACTGTCGTGACGAGTCACCAGTCAGCTCGGACGGGGCCCTTCGCCCATCTATCGAGTACGAGACGCCCCTCTCGTCGCCTTTCGAGCGATCTGCCTATTTATCTCGTCAATCAAAAAGTTCGGGGCTCGGGGGGTATTCCCTCCGAGCCCCTCTGACGGACGAATCTCTTCGACGTACACGATGGGATGGATGTCGAGCGAGAGGGCGAAGTCGAGATGTCCGAGACACTCGTAGCCGATCACCGCGACGCCTCCGACGAGTGTGACACTCGACATTCGTACATCTTCGAGGCTCGAACGCTCGATGAACTGCACTCGTATCGGGATTGCTCTCCCTGGAACGCCCCGAAGCGAACATCCTGTCGGAGGCTTCGGCCCTCGTGCACGGACTCTACCGTCGCTCCATCGATGCCCCCCTCTCAGTAGAGTCTCGGCGCATCTATCGATGAGCCAAACGGTCGATTCGCGACCAAGACGACCGACGATAGCTCGGTGGTTCGAACGTCGCACGACTACTCGAGGACGGCTCACTCGCCGACTTCCATCTGCCTCGTAGCGACGAAAACGAGGTCTGGTATTCTCGGCTGAACTCGTCGAGGAGACGAAAAGCCCTCCGTCGAGATGATCGAGATCATGGACAGGGCAATCGTATCAGGGTCCGCTCGGATACCGTGGGATACGCCGTGGCACGACGTTTGCCGTCGACCGACTCGATGAGGGGCAGGCGGGGCCGTCGGCGCTCCCCAAATGCGTCGTCGAGATCCCACGGACCTGAGTCACACCCATCGTATTAGAAGTATAGACGACACGACGAGACGCGCCCCCCCGTTTGAGCATACACCTTATCGCCTCGCTCCTCCCAAAAGGGAGTCGCTCGTCGACGTGCCAGCAAGGATGCTGGCGCTCCGAACCCATCTCAAGTCGATTCGGGAGGCTTGGCTCCGGATTCGCCCCTGTACTTCCTCCGGAAGTGGGCTTTCAGCCGGCTCGCATCCGCGATCCTCCCAAAAGGGAGTCGCTCGGCGACG
>JAQCND010000153.1 GCA_028274765.1 Bradymonadaceae bacterium | reverse complement strand
CCTTTCAAATCGGCGAGTGATCGGTCAGCTCCGTGCTTCGTCGCCGCCGCTATCTTCGGGGGGCGGAGCGGTGCGCGAGGTGGAGTCGGAGGTGTTCGTCTCCGCGGCGTCCTCGGACGTGTCGTCCGATGAGTCGGCGGGGGTGGTCGTCTCCGCGGAATCGTCGGAGGTGCCGCCGTCGGCGTCCCGGGCCGGGGTGGAGTCGGTAGTCTCGGGCGTGGGTTCGCCGGAGTCGGGATCGACTTCGGGGATGGTGCCGCGGCGCTCCATGTGGCGGCCGATCTGTTCGTTCTGGTACTCGACCGGTGCCAGGAGGTGCTGTCGCGTCTCCGGGTCGTCGCAGTAGTCGCCGTAGATGATGAAGATCACCTTGTGGAGGGCGTCCCGGCCCTCGGCGCGGGCCGACTCGACCTCGTCGAAGGTGACGGTGTCCTCGCCGTCGAGGCTGAGCTGGTTGCCGAAGGTCGCCTGGAGTTCGGCCAGCGAGTCGACCAGATGCCCGATCCCCAGGGCGTCGACGTGCGTCGAGAACTCGCCCTCGAGTCGGTCGAGCAGTTGCTCGACGTGCATGTGCTGTTGTTGGTAGCGGGAGGACGTGATCGGGTAGACCCCGGAGGGAAACAGCGACTCCTTCATCTCGACCGCCCGCTCCTTGTTCGGCCCCTCGACCTCGGACTCGGCGTTGGCCTCGATGATGTCGTGAATCGAGGAAAGCGTCTGGTCGATCTTGTTGTTGGTCTCCTTGGCGCCCTCCTGGGCGTTGATCGTGCTGTCCTTGGTCATGGTCCACTCGTACTCGAGCTCGGAGGTGCGTTCGTTGAGCTCGAGCGCCTCTTCGACCTTGGAGGCGAGTCGCTCGTTGTCGACACCGTCGAGCCGGTCTCGAATCTCGCGGAGGCAGTAGAGGATGCTCCCCGTCTTCATCTGGTAGTAGTCCAGGTGTTCACCGATGCGTGCCATGGCGTATCTCCTCGTCGTCGAAACACTTTCATCCACGAACATGAACGGACGCGCTCTCGACACGACGACCGGTACGACGATGGTCGTGGCGGCGAGTCTCAGCGCGCTCTTTCCCCATCTCCAGATGGGATGTTGTGCGACAATCATAACACGAGTTCGTGGGACGATGAAACGGAGAGCCGCCAGTGGGCAGGGCGATCGCATTAGAGTTACAAGCCAACACATTCACGGTTCGACCTCCGTTAGGTCGCCTCCATTCGTCCGCCAAGGAGTCGCTGAAGTCATATGCCAGCAGGGATGCTCACACCAAAGATGCACAGGGGCGCTCCGAACCCATATCGAGTCGATTCGGGGGGCCTGACTCCGGAGCGCCCCTGTACTTCCTCCGGAAGTGGGCTTCCAGCCGGCTCATATCCGCTATCATTCGATCCTTATGCGATCGCCCTGCGCCAGTGGGTGGGGCGATCGAACGGGTGCGAAGATTCGAGACGGGAGCGAGTGGCATATGCCGTGGGCTCACCCCATTTGGAATCGCGCCGAGTGGCGTTTGCGAAGGGATTGATGGTCTCGAGACGGGGGTCGAGTTCGAGATCCGGTGGTGGCGCCTCTCCTCCCCCCGGGGTCGACCCCCGGAATCGAAGGGTCACCCCCCGATCTCGCCGGGGGGTTGACCCTCGAAATCGGCGGGGATGCCCCGCTGGCGCCAACCCTCGACCCTCAGATCGAGGGTGATGCCCGCCTTTTTTCTGGAACCGCACCCTCAGATCGAGGATAGTCGCCCCTCGATTTTTGACACATCACCCTCGGATCGAGAGCAGTTGGCCCATCTGGTGCAGTTCTTCACCCTCGGAACAAAAGGGGACGATACATCTGAGACAGTCGTCGACTCTCGGGTCAGGTGGGGCGTCTGCACGATCGGTGGGGGTTCTCCCATGGGGAGGGTAGGGCTTCGCCGCATGCGATGCGACATGTTCCGTGTCGCGAGGAGCTTTCTTGGCTATGGGGTCGCTGCTCGGAGGACCTGTCCAATAGTACAACGTCACTTTCCAGATTTTGGCACGTACAAATGACTCAAAGAACGCTAGGTATAGATGTGAGGCGGGAAAAAACAGCAGCCCCACGTGTTGTTCGGGTGTCACCCATTCGTGTTCGGATAAGCGTACTGCGATGCTAAGCCGGCTGGAAGCCGGCGCTCCGGGAGGCGTCGAAGGGAAGATACCTTCGTCTCCCTTTGGAGCGCCTTGATATTTATTTGAAATGAGTATATTTCAGGGATATCAATGACTTGGCACTACCCGACGAATCGCTCGCCCTCGATCGCGAGTGCTCTGCGATGCTAAGCCGGCTGGAAGCCGGCGCTCCGGGAGGCGTCGAAGGGAGAATACCTTCGTCTCCCCTTTGGAGCGCCTTGATATTTCTTTGAAATGAGCAGATTGCTGCCGGCTGGAAGCCGACGCTCCGGGGGGCGTCGAAGGGAGGATACCCTCGTCCTCTTTTGGAGCACTTTGATATGTCCTCGACATGCCTGTGCGTCTGTGACGTGAGCAGCTTGCCGGCACGTCGACGAGCGCCCCTTCGAAGCGGGAAGAGCGAGTCGACCACGAGGGGGGAAGACATTCAAATACGATGGGTGTGACTCAGGTCCGTGGGATCTCGGCGACGCGTGGTTGAGAGCGCCGATGGCCCCGCCAGCCGATCATCGAGTCGGTCGACCGCAAGCGTCGTGCCATGGCGTCTCTCACAGAATCCGAGCGGACCCAAATACGATCGACCCGGAGACATCCGGGGCTCGACTTTACAAATGGTTCCAACTCGTGGAAGGTGGCGCGCGCTGAAATCCATCGCCCGTCTCCTCGGTGTCAACTGCGCGGTTCGCCCTCCGATCCGACATGCTGAATCGATTCCAACAGTGGACGCGCTCGCTTCTCGACGCCATCGAGGAGGCCGAACAAACAAGCTTGAAGACGCAGGCCTCTCGGCCCGAGAGGCACATCGATTATCACGTCGTCGGCATCACGGTCCTCGCGTGCATCATTCTCACGGTACTCGAATTCTACGGCTCGTCGGTCGATTGGGACGTGATCGTCACGGCTGCGGGGTGGTTCGGAGACTCGAGCCAGGAGGCGGTTCGCGGCTTCTTCCGAGACGATACCTACGGGAGCCTCTATCAACTGGGGTACTGGGCGATCGCGACTTTCGTCGGATATCTGGTGATCCCGGCGCTTTATGTCGTCGCCACCATGCGGAAGTCGCTCGTGCAGATGGGGCTCAGCTTTCGAGGGACCCTCGAGCACGCCTCGCTCTATCTGGCACTCTATATGGTCATCTTTCCGGCAGTGTATCTGATGTCGAGTACGGCCAGCTTCCAGCATACCTATCCCTTTTACCAGCACGCCGGCCGAAGTCTCTATGATTTCATCCTCTGGGAGCTGCTGTATGCCCTCCAGTTTTTGAGCCTCGAATTTTTCTTTCGAGGCTTTCTCATCCATGGACTCAAGGCGAGGTTTGGATTCTACTCCATTTTCGTCTCGGTCATTCCCTACTGCATGATTCACTTCGGCAAGCCGTTTCCCGAAGCGATCGGCGCCATCCTCGCCGGCGTGACGCTGGGGGCATTTTCGCTGTTTACCGGCAATATCTGGCTGGGGGTTCTCATCCACGTCTCCGTGGCCGTTTCGATGGATCTCTTCGCCGCCCTTCACATCTTCGAGATCGTCAACGAGACCGTCTCGGGCTGGATGCTGCAGATCCTTTGACAAGGCTCGACACTCTCCGTCCGAATCGGGGGCCGACCGTTCAGGACGCTGGAGGAAACGAGCTCTTCTTGTCGACTCGTGACATGCAGTTGACGTATTAAGCAAGAGGAAGACGTTTGGAACCATGCCATTCTATTCTGTACCTTTGGTGTTTTCCCCGATCATCGGACTCCTCCATCTCGCGCGAGGGGTCGATCCCCATGTGTGTTCGGATAAGCTTGTCCCCGTTGCTGCAGCGACAAGGATAGACCCGACAGGGTGGGAGTACTCGTCCAGCCCGAGGGTTATGGTGGTTAAATTTTAATTCGAGGGGCCAAGCGATACGTTCCATATGCCGGCTGGGAGCCCACAGGGCGCTCCAATAGGCGCCTCATCTCATGATCTCAGTCCTTGATGACGGAGCGCCTTCATTCGTGTTCGGATAAGCGTACTGCCGGCCCTTTGGGGCTCGGATGGAGAGGATATGCACGTCTCGATCTCCGGGCCGCCGCCCGGAGCTAAACGCTGCTCTCCCTTCGGGGGTTCGGGAGGTGCCGGGGCGATCGGAGGAGAGATGCCCAAACGAACAGGATGGATCTCCGTCCGACTCGTGACGCACATGCGCCCCTCGAGGCAGGTCCCCCCGCACGCCCGATGGGGCGACACTCGACTCAGAGAACGTCGATCTGCTCCTGTTCGATCGGGTCTTCGACGTCGCCCATGACGGCTTCGAGCGCGTCGGTGACGGTGACCATCCCGACGATGTCACCGTCCTCGACGACCAGTGCCATCTCCTGGCTTTCGGTCTGAAACTGGTCGATAGCGTCGCTGACCCGGGTGTCGGCCGACATCGTCATCGGCGGGGCGGCCAGCTCTTCGAAGTCGATGTCGTGGTCGTCGAACTCCCCGAGATAGGGGGCAAAGACCCGAAAGTAGATGATCCCTCGAAAGTCGGTCCAGTCCTCGCCGATGAGGGGGTAGCGCGTGTGGGGGGAGTTGGCCATGCGCTCGAAGTTCTCCTCGTCGCTGACCGCCGTCGAGAGCGCCACAACCTCGTCGGTCGAGACCATGACGTCGCGGATCTCCTGTTCGCCGACCTGGAGGGCGTTGATGATTTCCTCCTGGCGATCCGATTTGATCTCGCCCTGCTCGAGGACCGAACCGAGTCGATTGCGGAGCTCCGCCCGCGACTCGATGCGCTCTTCATCGGTCTCGAGCCAGGCACCGGTCATCTCGACGCCGAAGATTTTGAGCGTCCCCTTGGCGACGGCATCGCCGAGTTGAATGATCGGCGTCAACGCCCAGTTGAACCAGTACAACGGCGTCGCCCCGTAGCGGCAGACGGTCTTGG
>JAQCND010000149.1 GCA_028274765.1 Bradymonadaceae bacterium | reverse complement strand
ACTGCGCTGCGAGGTCTTCGTCGTCGGCCAGGCGATCACCGCCGTCCCCGAGATCGACGGCCGCGACCCGGCGTGCGAACACGTCCGGGTCGTCGACGGCGACGCACTCGTCGGGACGGCGCGCCTCTTCCATCGCAAGGACCCGATTAAAGTCGGGCGTGTCGCCGTCCATCCTGAACGCCAGCGCGAGGGGATCGGGACGTTTCTGATGGAACGTATCCAATCCCATCTGGGCGACCGCCGGGCCGAACTCCACGCCCAGGCCTATCTCGAGGGCTGGTACGACGATCTCGGCTGGGAGCGGAGGGGCGACGCGTTCATGGAGGCCGAGATTCCGCACGTCCACATGGTATGGCGGGGGGCGAGCGACACGTAACGAGTACGAAGCAGTCGTCACGGACTTGCGCCGCCACGAAGGGACACGACGTCTGTCGTGTCGTCGTGACGAGGGGATGACTTGGTTGTGCGGCATCGCCGATTATGATCTCAATAACAGTGAACCGGGCGTGGCTCGTGCCGACGCGTGGTCGCTGATTCGCTGGCGTCTGCCCCCTCGACATGCTGGAGGTCGTTGATGTTGCGAGTCCTTCTCGGTGCCGTTCTCTCGATCGCCATCGCCCAGATCGCCGGGATCATCGGCGCCGTCTCGACGGCGTCCTCGGTCGATACGTGGTATCCGACCCTCGACAAACCCTGGTTCACCCCACCGAACTGGCTCTTCGCGCCCGCCTGGATCACGCTCTATACGCTCATGGGGATCGCCGCCTACCTCGTCTGGAGCGAGGGCTGGGATCAGTCGGCCGTGCGAATCGCACTCGCCGCGTACGGCATCCAGTTGGTCCTGAATGCCGTCTGGTCGCCGGCGTTTTTCGGTATGCAGTCGCCGTCGCTGGGACTTTTCGTCATCGTTCCTCTCTGGTTGGCCATCGTCGTGACGATCTATCTGTTCGCCCAGGTCTCGAGCGTGGCGGCGTGGCTGATGGCGCCTTACATCCTGTGGGTGACGTACGCGGCGGCCCTGAACTTCGAGATCTGGCGGCTGAACTAAAACCGAAGGCGAGAGGGAGGTCAATCCATCCGCTCGGCGAGGTAGGCCGCAATGCCGTGGACGCAGTTGTCGGCGGTGTCGGGGAGTGACATCTGAGGAGGCGAGGGCGACTCGTCGCTCGCCGCGTCGGCGGTGTGAAGGTACTCCGAGACGAGAGGATGCCGAAAGCAGCGATCCAGAAAGGTCTGCGCCCCGTCGGTCTCGCCCCAGAGCCTCTGTGACGAGTCGACGACTTCCTCGGCGTAGGTCGCGCTCCCCACGTATCCGCCACATCCAGAGAGCGCCTCCACCGTCTCGCCCTCCAGCAAAAGAGACGCGATGTGGGGATTGGCCTCGAAGGCACGAATGAGATCGGCGGCCGCATGCTCCAGGTGCCCGAGTTCGAATTCGGCGAGCGCGGTGTTGTAAAGGACCGCCGGCTCCTCGGGAGCTCGCTCGTAGGCCTCGAGGGCTTCGTCGAGATCGTCCTGTTTGTGGTGGATTTCACCGGCGAGGTAGTGACAGCCCGCGTACTCCTGGGGCTCGCGGGTCGCGAGCGTCTCGAACAGCGTCGCCGCCTTGGATTCGCGTCCGAGTCGCTTCAACGAGAGCGCTCGCCCCTCCATGGCGCGCAGATAGGCCGACGAGAGAGCATCACAGCGATTGCCGCTTCGCGTCGAGAGATCACTCAGCCCCGCCTCCATCGCTCGCCCGTACCACCGGGCGGCTTCGCGGTAGGCTTCCTCCTCCCAGCATGCCAGTCCGAGGTGGTTGAGAAATTCGAGATCGTCGGGAAATGCCTCGACGCCCTCTTCGAAGTGCTGGCGAGCCGTCTCGAACTGGTTGCGGGCGAGCGCCGATAGACCCTCTTCGAGCAGTTCGTCGCGGTATTTGCGCCGATTGGGGGGCAGTTCGGCCTCATCGAAGTTCTCGAGACGCTCGATCAGTCCGGTGGAGCGCGTCGCGATCGTCTCGAGGAGATCGCGGAGCCGACGCCGTTGACCGGACTCGAGCGACTGTTTCGATTCTAGTTCGTCGAGCGCGCGGGTCGTTTGATCCAGAAGTTCGAGCAAGGCATCCATTCGCATCACCCGTGAAAAGACGAGGCCTCGAGTGCCACTGTCCTGCAAAGTTACTCTCTGAGAAGTGTCGGGGCGCGTCAATAAATTCGTCGCCTTTCGGCCGACCGTCTCACGAATAAACGATCCCATGACGATCAATACGCAGATCACACGGGATGCCTCTCCGAGCGAGCTTGCGGCTCACCCGATTTTGACGTCAACCGATCGCCCCCTGCCCGGCCCGGATGAATGAATATCGTGGGTGGGGGGTTTGTTGATAAAACGTCAAATCGATTCGAGCGAGACAACCGCCGCTCGAGAAGGGCCGCTCGCTCGTAGTGACTCGATTGCGTACAGGGCGATGGCTGATGTCGGATGAACGGCGCGCATGCGTCTTCGAGAGTCGGAATTGTCTGGGATGGATGGCGATCGCCTCTCTGATCGGCGCGAGTGTCGTGGGTTGCAGTACACCTTATCGACGACAGACGGGCTCTTCTCCATCGTCGGGAGGCGAGGACGCCTCGTACGAACGGTACGGCGATCCGCGATTCCCCCATGCGCCCGATGGCGAGCGGACGGGCGTGTGGTTCGAGGAGCCCCGCATTTCGGGGCGACTGAGTCCCACTGCCGTGGTTCAGGCTGCAAGTCGGCATCGCTCGGCTATTGATGACTGCCGACGTGCTGGGGGCGGCGAACCGACCGATCTGTCGGGACGCGCCGTCCTCGAACTGAAGGTCCGAGCCGACGGCTCGATCGAGCGGGCCGACATCCGAGAGACGAGTCTCCACGATCGCGACTTTCAGACGTGTCTGCTCGAGGCAGTTCGCGTCTGGCAACTGCCCGCGACCGACGGGCCCCAACCGGCGACGGTGCAATTGCCGCTCAACGTCCGGCCCGAACGCCGGGAGGACCCGCGATGATGATTTGCCCTCCGCGTCGACCGGCCAATCACTTATCGGGCATGGCCCGATTCTCGTCGTACCCTTGTCGAGCGTTCCGACGCGTCGCATGTTGAAGCGACGCATCTGCCGGGGCGGAGCGTATCTCCGCCTGCTCTCTCTACACCAGATTCCGCATGCGCTCCTCGACTCACTGGCTGATCGCGTGTATCACGCTCGTCGTGATCGTGACGACCCTGGGACTCTCGGCGGCTCAGGCCCAGGTGTACGTCTATCCCCGCCGGCCCGGACAGACCAACGTCCGTTACGCGGATTTCGACTGGTCCTACGTCCACATCTGGACCGATCCCGGGGCGAGCGTCGAGACGACCGATTCCGGTCCACGGGGGGGCGCCGACCTCGTCGAACCCTCCGCCCACGTCGATGGCTCGGTGCTGGAGCGCCAGTACCCCCGTCTGCTCCCCAGTGTCGGCACCACGTCGGCGGGGCCGCTGGCGGCTGACGGGGAGGGCGACTCCAGCGGTTCGTCGTCTCAGGCCTCGCGCGACGAAGAGGCATCGAACAGAGACGGAAAGAGCGACGGGGACGACGACGCATCCGACGATGAGCCATCGAAGCTCGAACGCCTCAAACAAGAGGCCGGCGGACTCCGGCTCTACTACTACAAGGACGAACAGGTCGTGGCCGAGCGGGCGAGTGCCACGATCCGGAAGCTCTATCAGGAGCTGATGCTCGACTTCGATTTCGCCCCGCCCCAGACGTTTCCGTTCATCCTCTACAATAGCTACAACGAGTTTCTCCAGACCAATCTCTTCCCCGTCCAGGAGGGCGTGCTGGGCGTCACCAGCCCCCGGAGCCTCGAGCTGACTCTCCCGTATTTTGGCGACCACCGCCAGTTCGAGCGCGTCGCCAAACACGAGCTGGTTCACGAGTTCACCATTCAGAAGATCAAGGCACTGGCGCGCGACAATCAGGCCTTCCGGAGTCCGGTCCAGCAGTTTCCGCTCTGGTTTATCGAGGGGCTCGCCGAATATTACACCCACGACGGCCGGCTCGATCAGGAGACGCGCATGCTCGTTCGGGATCTGCTGGTCCATCCGGCGCCGAGACGCGGCTACGTCTTCGAGGGATTCTTCCGCACGCGACTCCGCGGATTCCTCGGCGTCTACAAACTCGGCCAGGCCAAATGTACGTTTCTGGAGGAGACCTACGGCGAAGGCACGCTCCAGGAGATCCTCGATCAGTCCTATCGCCTGGGACTCGGGCGTTCGCGGTCCGAGCGCGTCTCGAGCTTCCAGGCGCTCGTCGAACAGATCACAGGCGACAACGCCGACACGATCGCCGAAAAGTTCGAGGAGTGGATCAAAAAGGACTCGTACGAGACCTATCTCGACGCCTCGCAGCAGAGTTCCGACCTCGAGCGGCCCTACAACACCGATCGTTACATCCAGGCCTTCGATACCTCGTCGTCGGGTCATCTGCTGGCCTACAAGGCCATCGATCGCTCGACGGGGCAAAACGAGCTCTTCGTCGCCGACTACCGCGACGGCCGCTCCGAGACGAAAATCGTCGCCGACGGTCGCCCGGGCGTGGAGTCGCTCCATCCCCTGGCCAACCGGAACTTCGACGTCACCGACCGCGGCATCGTCTACATCGCCCGGGCCAAGGGACGCGATCGACTCCACTGGCAGACGTTCTCGCACAGTCGAAAGGGTCGCAAGAAGAACAAGAAGAAGTCGAACGACTCGAAAAAGGGCGATGACTCGACGAGCTCCAGCGCCAACGTACGAGCCCGCATCCGACTCGACGATCACACCCGCTACGATCTTGGGGAATCCAACATCATGGCCGCCGAGGCCCCCGCAGTCAGCCCCGACGGCAAACGCGTGGCCTTCATCGGCATGGACGAGGAGGGCCAAAAGGACGTCTTCGTTCTGACCCCCGGCGGCGGAGGAGATTTCGACCTCCAGCGCCTCACCGACGACGTCTACGCCGAACGCGGGCTAGACTGGCGAGAGTCGGGCCTCGTCTACGCCTCCGATGCGACCGGACACGGCAAGTACAATCTCTTCGAACTCGATCCGCAGGCCGACGCGGAGCCGACTCGCCTGACGAGCGAACCGCGCGATCACCTCGACCCGGTCGTGCTGAGCGACGGCACCGCCGCCTTCGTCGCGTATGCCGGCGCCCGAGCCCACGTCTACACCGTCGACGGCGACCAGATCCACCAGAAGACCAGCGTCTCGACCGGACTGTTCAACCCCAGCCCCGGTCCCGACGGCAGCCTCTGGGCCCTCCACCACAAGAGTGGCCGACGCCGCCCCGCTCGCCTGCCGGCCGAGGACTTCCAAACGGTTGACTCTCGCTCGAAAGGGCCCACCTCGACCCATCCCGGCCACCCGACGACCTCGCTGGAGGGCTCGCAAAACTACTCCGCCCTCAAGCCCTGGAATTGGAGTCTCGACAACGGATTCGGCCTCCTCGGCGTCTCGGGCAGCGGCATCTACGGCCAACTGTTTGCCTCGGCCAGCGACCAGCTCCGCGACCATCGCCTGCTGTTGCAGATGATCGCCCTCGGGTCGTTCCGACGCACCGACGGCTCGCTGACCTACATCAACCAGTCCAATCGACTAGTCTGGGGCCTGAGCGCCTTTCACCACTTCAATTTCCGGGCCGACGAGACCTTCGAGGACATCGGATCGTTCATCTCGAACGAGCGCTTCTACGGCGCCCGGGGCATCCTGCGGTATCCCTTCAACCGCTTTGCCTACCTTCAGTTCGACCTCGCCGCCGGCGGCGTCTCGTACTTCCTCTCCGATGGCGCCGAATCGTTCCTCGACGAGCAGACCCGAGAGGGCGCCGCCACCGGACGGGCCGAGCGATGGAAACAGCTCAACGACGGCCCTCGCTTTCAGACCGAAGCTTCCGTCAGCCTCGGCTTCGATACGATCAAGTATCAGCGCCAGACCGGGCCCCTCTCGGGCGGGTCGGTCCTCGCCAGCGTCACGGGTGACTACCAGCCCTTCGACGACACGGTCTTCGGCCAGGCGCGCCTCGACGGCGAGTTCTACGTCCCGATCTACCGACGCATCAATGCCTTCTTTCGCACCGGCACCGGCGCCTCGATCGGCGGCCGGCTGGCCCGCCAGTTCTATCTGTCGAGCTCCTATACGCTCCGGGGCGCCCCGCTCCGCGACCGGACGTTTCTGCTCGGGCGACGCTTCTTCTTTTCGACCCTGGAACTCCAGTTTCCCATCAACTACATCGTGCGCGTCCCCTTCGTCGACCTCGAGGGGATCGTCGGCACCGACTTCGGCGGCGTTGGCGATACGTATCCGGGCGTCTGGGACAACCGCATCTTCAATCTGGCCTTCGGCGTCAACGTCGGCCTCGGTCCCCTGGTGCTGCGGGTCCACTTCGCCAAACCCTTCGACATCGGCGCCATCGTCCCCAACGACGGCGACATCGTCCCCAACATCACCTTCGGCTGGCGGTATTTGTAGGGAGGAGGGAAGGGGGAACGATAGATCGAGGCCGAGCGGGAGGCGGTTGAGTCGAGGTTTTGACCCGTCGAGTGGTAAGTCTCGATGGGTGTCGATTGTGCCGAGACTGGTTCAAGCCGGTGGATCGAGCTCGACGTCGCTCGTCTCGATGAGGCGATCGGCGGGGATGTCGAGAGCGACGCTGAGGCGCTTGATCTGGTTGAGGCTTAGGGGGCGTCGACCGTTCATGACCGCCGACAGGTGGCTCCGCTGGAGATTTGCCTTTCGAGCGAGTTCGGCCTGAGTGAGGTCGAGTCGGTCCATATGAAAGCGAATCACCTCGACGGGGTCGGCGGAGTCGACCGGATGCTCCTCGGATTCGTAAGCTTCGACAAGGGTGACAAGGACGTCCAGGCGATCGAAATCGTCCGTGCCGGGCTCGGGCTCCCGCTCCATCAGCTCTGCGATCTCTCGCAGTGCGTGCTCGTAGTCCTTTTCGTTGCGAACGGGCTGGATCTCCATGGCGTGCTCCATCGTCGATGGGAGGCGACCCTTCAGAATGCGTCGACTTCCGTCGGATCGATGTCGTCGTATTCGGCATGGGTGCCAAACCATTTGGTGTAGACGACCTTCGCTGGATAGAAGACGTGAACGATCAGACGATAGTCATTTCCCTTGATGTCGAAGACGATTCGGTTGTCTTCGATGGGCCGAGCGTTGGGATAACGCTCTTGGACATCATTGGGAGATTCCCAGTCTGCATCTTCGACATCGTCAATCCATGCTTTGAGTGCTCCCTCGGCATCGGGATGCTT
>JAQCND010000151.1 GCA_028274765.1 Bradymonadaceae bacterium | reverse complement strand
GATCACCCCTTTGGTTTTTGTGTTTTATTAATTACATTCGAAGAGAGGCCCTCGGGCAGGACGAGCGAACTCGACAGGATCAGACTCGCCGACTGGATGAGTCGAAGGCGGACTCGCCTCCTTCAAAGCCCCATCGCCCCACCGTAGTCACCGGGCTGGACGTATGGCCTCATCGAGGAGACATCTCGGTCCCCGCTCCGAACCCAACGCCCACCTCCATCGAACGGGCAGGCGGCGAGGCGAGAGGGGGGGACTCAGATCCGTGGGATCTCGACGACGCGGGGTTGGGAGCGCCGGCGGCCCCACCCACCGGCCGATTATCGAGTCGGTCGACGGCAAACGTCGTGCCACGGCGTATCTCACAGTATTCGGGCGGACCCGAGGCAAGAGGACCAGGCGGGAGGCCGGACGCACAGGGATGGGTGCGAGGAGGTTCGAGAGACGCCGCCTCCCATCGTTCGCTCGGCGCTCAGTCCTCGAGTTCTTCTTCGAGCTCGGCCTGGAGCTCCTCTTTGGTGGGATCGGGATTGTTTTCGCGCTCCTGAAGTCGATCGCTGGCCCAGTGTCGAAGGCTTTTGGCCTTGTCGTCGAGCGAGCGCTCGAGGAATTCGATGCCCATGTTTTTCTCGCCGAGAATGTACGCCCGCTTGCGTACCGACGTGTCGGGCAGATCGGCGGCCTTCTCGAGCAGTTTGAGTCGCATCTCTTCGCCGAGATCGTCCCACTTCAAAGAGAGCAAATCGAGGGCTCCGCTGGCGACGTGATCGCCGCCATAGCCCCGGACGGTGTTCGGCTTGAGGAGATTGTCGAGCAACGCGATCGGATCGCGGCCGAGTTTGGCGAGCCAGACGACGGCTCGACGACGCACCGTACCGGGCTGAAATCGGATGCTGAGCCGATCTTGCTCCTCGGCGTTGGTCGGTCGGGGATGATCGAACTCGCCGCGCGGGAACGGAATTGCCTTCTCGACGACGATATCGCAGACGTCGCGCTTGAGCTCGTCGCTCAAGGTGTCGAGCTCCAGAATGAAATCGAAGATCTCGCGCCCGTTGTCGCCGATCGCCTCCTTGGCGGTCAGCACCATCAAGATGAGTTCGACACTCTCGTCGTACGTGATGTCGGTGTCGCGAAAGACTCCCTCGCAGGCCTCGAGAATGTCGTCGAGGCCCTCGCGGTAGTTGTCGGTCAGTCGGGGCAACCAGATGATGCCGCGACGCAGTCCGAGGTAATCCTCATTGGTCAACAGTCGATTGTTGCCGAGCCAGGCCGTCAACTGAAAGAAGCCCGGTCCCGGTTCTTGGCCTTTTTCGAGGTGCATGTTGACCTGAAGCACGGAGTGACAGAGCTTCTCTTTGACGGGCTTGGAGATCCCCTGGGCGGCCACGACCCGCTGAGCGAACAAACCCAAATAGTAGGGGTATTGCAGGTATCTCCAGAGGCGATCCGGTGAATCCGACTCCTCCGAGTAGTCGGTTTCGTCGGCGAGTGCCGTCTTCGCCATGTCGGTGAGACGAGGAATTTCTCGCTCGGGTGCATCCAGATGAGACTTCAAAAAATTTTCTGTATTCAACGTTGGTCCCTCCGCTGATCAGTCGAGTTTCGACAAATACGACACGTCTCGCGTTTGTCGGAGAGGCGTGTGCAGGTGTGGTGACGGTTGGAGCGGTTCTCGAGTTCCCGTGAGAACCATGAATGTCGAGGGATGATGGGGGGACTATTCCTCCACCATTGGAAGTTGTGCCGCTACAATGTTATTCCGAGGGACAGTAGGTCAAGGGCACCTCGTGCCCTCGATCGTCGAGTCGTGTAATCGAGACTCCGTGGAAGATCATTGTTTCACTGTCGGTTGCACGTATCGAGAGTCGAGGCGCAGAGATAGCCAGTCCTCAACTTGTCATTGCAGGTTCGAGACGCCGGAGCATTCATGGCACCATCGGAGGACGACAACACGCTCGACCCGGACGACATCGAACCAGAGGACATCGATCTGAGCGATGCCCTCGAAGACGTTGAATCCGCCGAACAGGAGCGGCATCGACGTGGACTGACAATCGGAGCCGGAGTGGCCTTGGTGATCATCGCGGGGGTGGCGACGCTCGTCATGTACCGCGACACCATCTTCGAGCCGGACATTCCGGTCGAGAAGGGCGAAAAACAGGTCATCGACCAGACCGACGATCCGCAATGCCGTCGCATGATTGCGAAAGTCATGCACCTGCGAGATACCTTCTTCGCCATGGAGACGCGTATCGAGTCGGTCGTGCCCGACGGCGACCCCGAATCGATGAGCGACCTGCTCGACGAGCTGGATCAGCTCGAGATGCAACTCCGGGACGCCGAATCGGTCGGGAAGAAAGCCAATCTCCGGTTCGATCGCTCCCGCAAGGAACTCAACAACTGGTTCGAGTTCGCGTACAACGAGATCTCGATCCTTCGTAATCTCATTCGTCGCGCTCGGGCGCTGGTGTCGCCATCGACCGGGCCCGACGCGGGCGATGCCGGCACGGCCGGCGAGACGGGGGGGGCTCCCGGCGATGCGGTCTCGGCGGGACGAGAGACGAGTTCCGATGCGGGCTCGTCGATGTCCATCGACGACGTTCGGTATCAGCGCGACAAGACCCTCTCGACGTTACACGACGCCTTCGAGAAATTTCGCGTCTGGCATACGTCCAGTCTCCATCCCTGTGGCTCGAACGAAGAGGGCGAGACACCGTGGCGTCCCGACTCACGAGACGGGGGACTCGAGGCGGATGGGTCCGGCTCTCGAGATGCCGGCCCCTGACCTCGAACGCGTCGCCCTCTGTCCCTTCGAACCGACCACCAATTCGACGTTCATCTTGTCGGAAGCGACGATGCCATGCCTGTGACGATATCTGACGTTTCGTGGTCTCCGCTGGCCGATGTCCATCGCGCCTCGATCGCGGGGGTTCTACTGACAGCTGCGTGTGTCTTCGGGGGCGCGGCGTGTCAGGGTGACGACACCTCGAATGCCAATACCGGCAACGCCATCGGGACCTCTCCCGATGCCTCGATGGAAGCCGGCTCGTCCCCCTCCGATGAGACCGACGGCGGGGCGGAAGACGACTCCGCATCGGACGCCTCGTCTTTACCGGATGATGCGACGGGCACTTCGGGGGACGGCGAAACGATCTCGTGTACACCGGGCGAGGTCGTGCGCTGTAGCCAGCCCAACACCAAGAGTATCGAGCAGTGTCAGGAGGATGGCACGGGCACGATCCCGTCGACATGTGCGGGGACGAGCGTCTGCCGCGATGGCGAGTGTGTCGACGTCTTCTGTATTCCGGGACGCGGGAAGTGCCAGGACAAGCAGGCGCAGGAGTGCAACGAGGAGGGCACGGAGTGGGTCGACACCCAGATGTGCGGCGACGACCAGCAGTGCTCGAAGGGGCGATGTATCGATCGATGTGACAATGCCGCCCAGAACAACAGTTACATCGGATGCGAATACTGGGCTGTGGAGCTCGAAAACCACCTGCTGTTCGAGGAGAACGAGGAGCGCGAGATCCCCGAAGATCGGACGCCCCCCTTCGCCGTCGTCCTCGCCAATACGCAAAACTACGACGCCGAAGTCACCATCTGGAGATCTCCGGGGAAGTACGCCGAGGCCGTCGGGTCTCGAACGGTGGGGACCGACGTCCGACGTCCGAACGTGACGCTCCAGACGGTCCACTCGGAGCTGGTCGACCAGGAGGGGAATCGTCTGATCGACGAACCCATTGACGGACCGATCAAGAACGTCCCGCTCCCGAGCAACTCCCTGCTGACGTTGATTCTGCCCCACCAGGAGATTCCAGACGGCGAGACGACCCTCAAAGACGTCGCCTACAAGGTCGAGACCAGTCAGCCGGCCGTCGCCTACCAGTTCAATCCGTACTGCTGTAACTACAATTACACCAACGACGCGAGTCTCCTTTTGCCCAAGAGCGCCTTGACCGGCAACTACCGGTACATGAGCGCCCCCGTCTGGAATCATCCCAGGCGCCGCGAGGGTGACTCGGCAGAGTCGGCGACCATCTCCGTGGTGGCGACCGAGCCAGATACCAACGTCACCGTTCAACTCCGCGAGCCCGACGGCGACAATCGCTCGTACCAGGATGTCATTTATCCCATCCAGTCGCCCGATCGCATCTCCGGTCCCGACGACCAGGGTCGCATCACGGTACAGATGGATCCGTTCGAGGTGCTCAACATTGCCGGCAAGGGAATCGGCGGCGGAGGAGCCGAAGACTTCACGGGGGCGACGATCGAGGCCGACAAACCCATCTCGGCCTTTGGCGCCCATTCGTGTACCTTCATCCCCTTCTATCAGGCGGCTTGCGATCACCTGG
>JAQCND010000135.1 GCA_028274765.1 Bradymonadaceae bacterium | reverse complement strand
ATCGACGACGCAACGCCCCCGTTCGACGTGCATCCGTGCCCCTGTTCTCGAACTCCATATCTCTATCGTGATGACCGACCATGCGCTTCCCTCCGATCTCGGCGTCATCTTCATCGGTTGCGGTCAGATGGGCTCGGCCCTCGCCGAGGGTCTGGTTGAGAGCGGGCGCCTCATTCCCGACCGGCTCGCCTGTGTCGACCGTCGAGGCGAAGCAGCCGAACGACTCGCCGACGCGACGGGAGGACGAGCCGTCCCTCCTGAGGCGGCCTTCGAGGTGTTTCAGGGCGATTCCATGCCGGTGGCAAGACGGCTCTACGTCGCCGCCGTCAAACCCAAGGACATCACGGAGGCTCTCCATCCCGGTCGACACATTCTCGGAGAGGACGATACGGTTCTCTCGATTGCGGCCGGTATCTCGATCCACCGTGTCCGAGACTGCATCGGCTCCGAGCCCGCCATCGTGCGAGCGATGCCGAACACCCCTGCGCTGGTGAGACGGGGGGTGACGGGCGTGCTGGGCGACGGCGACGCCGACATGGACCTGATCGAGCAGTGTCTGAGTGGTGTCGGTCGCGTGGTGCGGCTCGACGACGAGAAGGATTTCGAGGCGCTGACGGCCGTCAGCGGGAGCGGTCCAGCGTACGTCTTCACGGCTATCGAATCGCTCGCCGACGGAGCCGTCGCCGAGGGGCTCGACCGCGAGACGGCCGTCGAGTTGGCAACCGAGACTCTGCTGGGGTCGGCGGCGTTGGCACGAGAGGAAGAAGTCCACACGGCGGCCCTCAAGGATCGCGTGACCAGTCCCGGCGGCACGACGGCGGCGGGCCTGACCGCACTCGAATCCAACGGCTTCCGGAGCGCTCTAATCGAAGCCGTCCGCGCGGCTGCCGAGCAGGGCCGCGATCTCGGCAATTCCGAATAAACGAGGGGTGTCGCGTTTTGTATCGCATGCGCGAACCGCTCGTTCCGCTCCCATTGTTTCCTTCCCCCTGGAGGCGCCGTGATATGCTCTCGCTCTCTCCACGTGTTATTCGGCTGGCTGACGGCTCTGATCTTGGTATTCGGCGCGGTTGCCCCCGACGAAGCGAGTGCGGATGTCCGCCCCGAAGAGATCACGACGACCGAGTCGAAGACGTCGTCTCTGGTCTACCATCATCCCGAGCGATACGAGCCCGCCGTCGCTCAACTCGACGCGCGAGCCGATCGGGCGACGCGCGACCTGGCTCGCACGCTCGGTTTCGATACTTTTCCCCAGGTCGACGTCTGGTTGCTGCCGGAAGTCGACGACTACTTCGAATATCACGATCGCCCCGATCGGGCCCCCAAGTGGGCGATCGGGTTGAGTTTTTCCGACAAGCAGACCGTCATCGTCGCGCGCAACCCTTCGGTGCCGGGCAGCTCGGCCCCCGATCTCGAGAAGACCTTTGTCCACGAACTGGCCCACGTCGGGATGGACATCGCTCGGGAGGGAGGCCACGTGCCGAGGTGGTTCAATGAAGGATTCGCCCTGATGCACGCCGACGAGTGGACGCAGGAACGCAGTGACAAGCTCTCGCGGGCCGCTTCGACCGAATCCCTCATGCCGATGGCCGATCTCAACCGCGACTTCCCGGCTCATCACAACGTCGCGTCGTTGGCGTACGCCCAGAGTTTTCATATGGTTCGCTACATGAGCTCGCAGCACGGCGAAGACGTGTTCGCACGCATTCTCGAGCAGATCCGATCGGATCGATCGTTTCAGGAGGCAGTCGAATCGACGACCGGTCAGTCGATGGCCGCGCTCGAGGGGGCGTGGCGCGACACGCTCAGCGGGCAAACTACGTGGCTGGCGATTTTTCGCAGCGAATTTGCGTGGTTTTTTGGCGCATCCGTGATTTTTATCCTAGCATGGTTGGTCCGACGTCTCCGCGCGAGGCATCGGCCCGATGCAACGGCAGATGAAGACGTCTCCGAGGAGTGGGATTACGACGATTCGCGCTACCCGCTCCCGGGGGAGCCCCCCGATCAGTCCAAGACATGAACCACACTACTGGCACGCCCTCGGATCAACGCGCCTCTCGACAGGCTCGGAGTGCCGAGCATTACGGCTCGAGTGCCTCCAGCGAGGCCCCTTCGGATGCGTCGAACCGCTCGGCTCGCTACGATCGCGACGAGACCGACGCGGAGACGTCGCCGTCGTTTCGACGCGCCTCGTACCAGCCTCCCGAGCGTGACGAGACGCCGACCGATCTCGTTCGGGCGTTTCGCGACGACATGATCGAGGACGTCGAGCGCCCGGGAGGCGTCGAGGGGGAAAAGCGCGGAGCCGCTCGAGCGGCGGCTCGCGCCGAACAGGGGCTCGGTCGCTGGGAAGAGGCGGGCGCATGGCTCGAACGCATTCGAGAGCATGACGGCTCGTTGACGCGGGCCGAACGCCGTATGGCTCGCAATATCCTGCGGCGCTCCGGCGCCTCCGATGGGATCCTGGCCTCGCTCCACGCTGGCCGCGAGGCGAGTTCGGGCACGAGGGCGGCGCTTCTGGCGCTCGAGGGAGCCGAAGTGGCCTGGCGACAGGGCTGTTCCCCCTTCGAGATTTTCGACTGGCTGGAGACCATCGACTGGGACCAAGAGGGCGCCAGCACCTGGAGTCTCTTTCGCGAGACGCAGACGACCATCGATGCTCGACTCGAGCGGGGCGATCCCGAGGGAGTGCGCGAAGCCCTCGAATCGGGGATCGCGCGCCTTCCCGAGATGGTGCCCGAGACGACGGCTCTGATCGAGCGCCTCGCGGCCTGGCACCATCTGCAGGGACGGCCTCGCGAAGCCTTCGAATCGCTCGAGCATCTCCGCGAGCGCGGCCCGCTGGGCGACGATCTCGGCGACCTGTATCGCTTTCTCGGCTACGAGCTCGGGGAGTATGCCACGGTTCACGACGCGCTCGTCGACCGGAGTGCCCACGAGACCCCTCCCGCCGAGCGCACGGTCGTTCCGACCGCGTTCGAGATCGTGCGCTGTGACGACAACCGCTGTGTCCGGGCACTCGACTGGATCGAGGAGCATACCGGACGCGAACGAGCGGATCGCCCCGGTCTTCGAGCCCGGAGCCACCTGCTCGAACAGACGTGCGACCAGTCCAATCGCGCCGAGCGCCGCGACGACCTGCTCGAGGTTCTTCAGCGTCGGCTGGACGACGACCTCGAGACGTTCGAGCGTCTCCGCCTTTTGGTGAGGCTCGGCGAGCTGCACGAACGACACGAGTCGGAGCGCGAAGCTGTCGTCTCCCGGTATGTCGAGGCGCTCGATCTGCGCCCCGGTTGGCCGCCCGCGCTCCGACGCCTCGGGGATACCTACGCGCAATGCGGAGACGGGCAGGGGCTGGCCGAGCTCCGCGAATACGAGCTCGAGTCCCTCGACGACCCCATTCGACGCACCCGAAGGCATCGCGAACTCGGGCATCTCTATCGCCACACGCTCGATCAGCCCCGGGAGGCACTCGCGCATTATCGCAAAGTGCTGGAATTCCGCGGTTACGATCGCGATGCGCTGGAGGGAGCGGCCGAGATTCTGGCCCATCTCGCGTGCTGGGACGAACTCGTTGAACTCTGCCATACGGCCGCCGCTCGGGCCCCCGACGACATCGTTCGAGCCGAGTGGTGGACGCGAGCGGCCGATATCGCCGAACGCCATCTCGACGATCTCGAGCGGGCTGCGACCTTCCGTCGCGATGTCCTCGAACTGGAGGTCGACGGCGTCGAGACGTGGACCTCGCTGCAGCGCATCCACCGTCGAGCCGACCGGTGGCAAGACTTGATGGAGCTGTTCGAACGACGTATCGACTCGGTCGAGTCGTCGCCCGAAGTGGTCGCCGAGCTCTGTCTCCGGGCGGCTCGCCTCTGCGAAGAACGCCTCGAGATGCCGGGTCGGGCCCGTCACTACTATCGACGTGGACTGGAGGCCCGGCCCGATCATCAGCCGCTCTTCGATGGATGGCGGCGTCACCTGCGAGACGCAGGCGACTGGGAGGCCCTGGCCGACGTCCTCGAACGCGAAATCGAGTCTCTCGAACATGCCCCTCGCCTCGACCAGACGCGAGCGCGACTTGCGGACGTCGTCGGACGCCACCTCGAACGCCGAGACGAGGCGGCCGAACACCGAGCGTCTCGCCTCGATGACACGCCGCCGGAGTCGGATCAGTCGGACGAGGCCTGGCGACTGGAGTCGGCCCTTCGCCATCGGCGCGCACTCGGCGACTGGGAAGGCGTCGCCGATCTGCTCGGCCACCGAGCCTCCCGGCTCGAGGGGCGTCGACGCGGGCTGACGATGGGCGAAGCGGGATGGGTTTCGGAGTGGCATCTCGAGTATCCCCAGTGGGCGTTCGACTGTTATCTGGCCGCCCTCGAGGCTCAGCCCGCTCAGCTTCACTGGCTGGACGGGCTGGCGCGCACCTGGTCGGAGGCGAGGGTCTCGGCCGAGGAACTGGCGGAGACGCTCGAAGATCGACTCATGGAACTGGGATCCGAAGAGGCTCGAGACGCTTACTTCAAGGTGCTGGCTCGCCTCCGAGAGCGCGACGATCGGTCGGCCGAAGCGGGACGAGCCTACCGAACACACGGCGATCGCGAGAGTCGGGAGAATCGAGTGATTCTGCGGATCGCCATGGCCCAGTCGGGCGAGCGCGAAATGCTCCATCAGGCTCGACGTCACTCTCCCCGTCACGCCCGCACTCGTTTCGCCCAGTTGAGCCGAACTGAGCTCGCCTCGAAGGATCTCGAGTGCCTCGATCAGTATCTGGACGATCTCACCTCGGAGGAGCGCGAGCTTCTGCTCGGCGAATTCGATCTCGAGGTCGCTGCGCCATGTATCGAGCCGGGCGATCCCGCGGATCTTCGGCTCGGCGCCGCCGTGGCGAATCTCCTCGCCGATCGTTCGCCGCCCACCCCCACGTTGCAACCCGAGGCGGCCAGCCCGCCCGAGGCCCGGCTCCGCACCCGACTCGCTCGACGCGAGGGCTCGCCCGAGACCGAGGAAAACTGGATGCGAGCCGAGCTCGAATATCGACACGCGACCGATGTCGCTGTCGATCGACTCGTGGAGCTGGCCCGCCGCTATCGAGAGGTCGATCGCGACGAGCGCGTCGAGACGCTCCACGGCGAGGCAGCCGCCGTCGCCTTTCCGGAGTTGCTCGAACGCGAGACCGCCTCGTCTCAGGCACTCGATCCCGAGCGGTGGGTCGGCGAAGCGGACGAGTCGACCCTCGACGTGCTGTACGATTCGATGCGACGGGCCGAGCAGTGGCAACTGCTGGAAGCCTCGCTCCGCGCTCACGTCTCCCGAGACGACCTGAGCAATCGTCGGCGCACCGAACTGTTTGCGGCGATCGCGGAGATAGCTCGCGACCGACTCGATGATCTCGAGACGGCGGCACGGGCTCTCGAATGCGCATGGAAGCTCTCCTCGAACCCGGCCTATCTCCGTCAGCGGGTCGACGTCGAGCTCGAGCGGGAGGCGCGAGAGCAAGCCATCGAGTGTCAGCGGCTTCATTTCCAGGTCGTCTCGGAGGAGGAGCCGAGTCCGTCAGACGACGAGCCATCGAAGAAGACTGACGACCCCGATGCGCCCGACACTCCGCGTTCTGTCACTTCGGGACTCGAGCTGGCCGAGCTCCTCCTCGAGGGAGAGCGCACGCGGCGAGAGGGTACACAACTGCTCGAGCAGTTGCGCCAGCACTCGATGGCGCCGAAGGACCGAGAGCGACTGTTGCGACATCTCGGCCGCGGGTATCTGGCGCTCGACGAACTCTCGTCTGCCATCGACGCCTTCAGGACGCTGCTCGAGGTGCCCGAGCTCGATGAGACCCTCGGGGACTGGCAAGCACTCGTCTCCATCTACAGCGAACGAGGCGGCGATCCGGGCACGGCATACGAACTGCAGTGGCGACTCGTCCGCGAAAAAAGCGCCTCTGAACAGGCGCTCGATCAACTGGTCGAACTGGCGGGGCGCTCCGACAGCCTCGAGGATTGTGTTCAGCAGCTCGAGGACGAAGCCGAGCTGGCATCCGACGACATGGAGCGGCAATTTTTCGCGCGAGCCTCTCGAGTGGCGGCCGACGACCTCGGCTGGCACGACAAGGCGGTCACTCTCGTCTCGCGTGCAATCGAGGCCGAGCGGGATACGCCCCGTGAGTTTCTCCGGGCCCGAACACTTGCGCTGGCTCGCTCCGTGGGACGCGAGGAGGAAGCGCTCGCGCAATTCCGCCAGTACCTCGAGGTCGATGCGGCGGATGCCGAGGTGTATCGCGCCCTGCTCGAGATGTTCGAGCGCGAGCAGGTGCACGAACGCACGCGTCTCGTTCGCCAGCTCCTTCGCCTCCTCGATGGCGACGTCGACGACAAGCGAGTGCGCAAGAAAATGACGCCCTCGCGTCCCTTCGACGACGAGGCGCTCGAGGCGCACCTCCTCCCCGATGCGCTCCCCCCCGAGCTGTTCTACCTACTCCAAAAGACGGTCCCTCTCCTCCACAAGGTCGCCCCCGAGGTGCTCCCCGATTCCGACTGGCCGAGTGGACGACTCTCGGAGCCGGCCGACCCTCTCCGCGACGCTTTCGACGACGCGACGTACGCCTTCGATCTGGGTCGGTATCGTCTCGAGACCGGCGAGGATGGACCTGCCTCCCCCCGTATCGTCGGGGACAAACCCTCTTTTTGGATGCCCGTCTCGTTGATCGAGTCGCTCGAGGGGACGGAACTCCACTTTACGGCCGGCTATCTATCGGCTCTGGCCTGGTCGAATCTGGCGCCCCTGATGGCGGTCGAGGGATCGATGTTCTGGCATCTCATCGACGGAACGTGGCTCTATCAGAAGGGCGAATGCCTCTCGGGGGCGAACGACGACATTCCGCCCGAGACGCGTCAGATGAAAGAGGCTGTCTCGAGCCCACTCTTGACGATGACGCGGCGTCGAGTGGTCGGAGCGATCGAATCGGCTCGCGAGCACCTCGACGATCCGTCACCCGAACAGTGGCCGCAGCTCGTCGAACAATTCACCCATCGGGTGGGCCTGGCGCTCTGTGGCGATCTGGAAGGAGCATTGCGTGCACTGATGCAATATCAGGAGCCGACGCCGGCCTCGCCTGCGGCGCGTCAGCGTCTCATGAAGCGAGAGTCAGTGAGCCGACTCGTCCAGTTTGCGTTTACCGACGATTATCTGGCGGCGCGATACGACATCGGACTCGGTGGACGGCCCTCGCAGGTGGGACTGGGACGGTCGCTTTAGACGTCGCGTCATCGACCCGCATCGATGAGCGCCCGGAGAGCCGCCGAAGGCGTTGATAACACCGAGCTCCGGGCATGAGCCCGAAGATCGAAGGGATGGATGCCCCTCCATCCGAGCCCCGAATGGAGCAGAAGCGAGGGCGACGTCATGCATATGTTTGGCTCAATCGGATGAAATGGCGTTCGAAAGTCCGTTTCAATACGTCGATATGGGACCCAGAGCGCCGGCGGCCCGCCGGCTTGGATCGAAGAACGACCAGTTTTGAAATCACCTCCAATCATACAACGCCACTTTCGGGGGGGACGGAGCTCATCCGGTCGGCGAAAAGACTCAGGTCACCGTCTCGAGGCACTCGATGTTCGATGCATGAGACGGAGGACGACGAGAGCGTCGGCGTCCCCCGACCACCTGGAGGGCGTGTGACTACCCTCTCGAATCCAAATGGAGTCCTCACAGGGTATCTTCGGAGAGTTGGCGAGGTTATGATCGCCGTTGACGAGACGCTCGTGATGCCATTCGGACGTCTCGCTCCCATCGAGCGTCATGTCGTCAATGTTGAACTCGAGAGCTCAGACGTCCAAATTCTCAGTGGTACGCGGTCCTCACTGCGTCCCCCACGACCCCGATATCTTCTCCTCACAGACGCCGGCCCCCTCGAGCTCGATGTTCAAGATGGGGCCGCGTCGACTCATCGTGCCACTGCATTCTGCCTCACTATCGGAGTGGACGACGCGGGCACACTCGATTGACAGTGAACCCTCGTCGCGAGACGTCTGGGCCAGCCAGAGCGTCGCCTCGTCCTGGACGCGACCCATCGGCCAGGTAAACGATAGTTTGTCGTCGCTCAGCTCGAAGACGTTGTCGTTATCATCTTCTGATTCGTATCCCCCTTTCCAGCCCGATGGCAGGTCGGCCTGTTTGACTTCGCCGCAGACGGGATCGTCGGCATATTCGTCGGCATCTTCCTTTTCCTCATCGCCGGCACTGTCGCCCGAGTTCGAGAGCAGGCCGCTCAGACCCGTTCCCTCGAAGTAGCCGGCTTGACTGGCCAGGACGACTCCTCCTCCGGCGAGCAGTCCGACGAGAACGGCTCCGACGCATCCGATGACGGCGATCGACCTTCCTCCGCCCGAACCGCCTCCTCCAGATGGTTGAGGGAGATCGTCACCTCCCTCTCCGCCGCTAGCGTTCCCCCTGTCGCTGGCGTCGGAGGGGGGAGATGAGGCATCGTCGTCTCGCCCACCGGAACGCGTGCCCGACGAAGCGTCGGAGGGGGCGGACGCGTCGCCGCCCGAACTCGACCTCTCGTCCTCCGAAGGTGACGAGTTCGATGAATCTTCGGAGGTCGTGGCATTCTTTTCGGGAGGCGGCGAATTCGAACGGTCCTCGGACGATACGTCGTCGCTCGACGAGGCCTCGGGGTCACGATGGTTGGAGTCCGGGGTCGACTCTTGTCTTGAAGAGGTCTCGTCGGTTCCCGAGGTTGCAGTGGCGTGCTGAGCGTTCGGTCCCTGTTTGGTATCGGCCTCTTGTGATGCTTGAGCGTCCGGGTTCGCCCGCTCACCGCCGTCGTCTTCCGAGCCACCATCGGCATTCGGCGTGGCCTGAGCCTCGGGGGGCATGTCGCCTCCGACGAGAGGCGTGCCGAGATCATCGTCGACGACGAGCCACGGTTCGAACATCTCCTCCTGATTTCGAGACAGATCGACCGTCACGGGGGCCCATCCTTGCTGACGGCGCAACTGTCGAATCTGTTCGCGTGCTTCACGAGCGTCGTCGGGGCGGTTGTCGGGATCCTGGGCGGCGAGGGATTCGACCAACTCGATGGCCGCCGGGGGGAGTACGCCATCGGGGAGCGCCTCGCCGAGTCGGGGGACTCCCTCCTGGACGCGGTTGAGCAGGACCTCGATGCTGCTGCTTCCCCCCGTCGGAAGATGACCGACGAACATCTCGAAGAGAATCGCCCCGAGCGCGAAGAGATCGGTGCGTCCGTCGACCTCTTTGCCCTGGGCTTGCTCGGGGGCCATGTACTGAGGCGTGCCGTAGATGCGTCCGGTTTGGGTCAGGCGCTCGTTGGCCTCCTGAGGCAACGCGATGCCGAAATCGAGTACTTTGACCTCGATACTTCCGTCCGAGACGGGAACCAGGACGAGATTTTCAGCTTTGAGATCCCGGTGGATGATCCCCTCGCTGTGAGCCTCGATGAGGGCACCACAGACCTGGTAGGCGATCTGGAAGGCCAGTTGAGGCCGAAATCGGCCGCGTTCTACGAGGGAGTCGATTTCGGTGCCGTCGACCAGTTCCATGACGAGGTAGAGAAGGTTGTGCTCGTCGTTCTGGCCGAAGTCGATGAGACGGACGATATTCGAGTGTTTGAAGCCGGAGACGACCTTGGCTTCGCGGAAGAAGCGATTGCGGAGCTCCTCCTGAAGACTCAACTCCCCGTGGAGCACCTTGACGGCGACGTCGCGCTCGACCGAAAGCTGGC
>JAQCND010000102.1 GCA_028274765.1 Bradymonadaceae bacterium | reverse complement strand
GTCGACGCAGTCGACGGAGTTGCGACAGGCCTCCTCCGAGTTTTCCTCGCAGGTCGTCGAGAGATTCTCTTCGTCGTAGTTGCAGACCTGGTTGCCGGGACAGCCGCAGGCCTCCTCTCGGGGCTGACAACTGTTGTCGACGCAGAGGTGGTCCGGCAGGCAGTCGGCTTTGGCGTCACAGGTATCGGGATTGACGCATTCGGCCGAGCCGGGCTCGCAGACGCCGCGGTCGCACATCTTCATCTGCTCGTCGCACTGGTTGGTCTCGCACGACCCGTCGTTGCAGTAGTTGCCCTCGGTGCAGTCGTTATCGCTCTCACAGGTGTCGGCGTTGACACATTTTTTTTGTTCGAAGTCGCAGACGCCTCGGTTGTTCTCGCAGTCGAGGTCGCTGCAGACCGTCTCTTCGTTGGAACAGGACTCGTTGTAGCAGACCTTGCCCTCAGTGCAGTCGGCATCCTCCGAGCAAGTCTCAGCGTCGACGCACTCGCCCGTCGACGGCTCGCAGACGCCGCGCTCACACGGCTCCTTGTTCTTGCAGAGATTGGGCTGACACGATCCGTCGGCGCAGACCGAGTCGCCGAGACAGTCGCCGGCATTCTCACACGAATCGGGATTGACACAGGCGCCCTTCTGGCAGGTGGCGTCGCCGGCACAGTCGCCGTCTCCGTCACACTCGGAATACTGGGCCTCACACGTGCCGTCTTGGCAGGTGTAACCGGGCAGGCAACTGGCCGCCGCCCCCGCGTCGGTGCCGGCGCTCGATCCGCACGACTCGGGGTTGACGCAACTGCCTCCCTGACAGACGCCGTATTCACACGTCTTGCCGGCACAGGCGCCCGGTCCGCCGCCGTCGGCTCCCCCGCCACACGCCGAGACTAACAACAGAAGCGCTCCTGCGACCCACAGAAGATGGGGCTGGAGCCCTCCTTGCGAATCGGCGAGTGAACCCGTGTCGCGAGTTCGTCCCGTATTGGTTGTCATGGTTTCGTCCATTCGTCCGTAAGGCGACACCCAGACACCGTCACAGCGGTGTAGAGGCGTCTCGAAAAAGCATCGTCATCAGTCATGTCGCCGTGTGAGGCTCCACGCGGCGACCTATTCGAGTTGTATCATGTCATATGAGAAAATATGTCCCGGTTCAACCTCGAGTAGATACGAACATGCCGAAATGGTTGAACGATTGCAAGCCTGGACGCCCTCCACCTGGCGGATCGAAAGGGCGAGACGCATCGTATGCCATCGTCGACCCATCCGCCGGCGAGGCTGCGCATGTCTCGAGTACACTGGAGGCCTCTCGCGGCCATACTCTCTCCGGCGCCGGGTCGGCCTCGGCGAGGATTCGACAGGAAAGCCAGACGGAGACGAAAATGGTTCAGAGGGTTCGACCCGTAATGAATTGGAGGCGATCGCGATCCCTCGACAATGGATGGGCCGAATCGCGAGCCCTCCTTTCATGGACGATACGCTTCCGAGAGCGCTCGACGCGTATCGAGACAGGAGGAGCAGGGGCGGCGGGGACTGCCACCGAAACCATCCCTCCGGTATATCGAGCCTCGCCCCGTCTTGCGGGATGACATCGAGGGAGGACGATGTTTACAATGGCGGCTGCGAGGGGCACCGCTCATCGGCCCGTCTCTCCTTGTTCTATCTCTTCTCCATCTCTCTGCTTCGTCGCCGACTTCTCTCGACCGGAACGAGCATGGTGACACGCGATACGCTCGGAGACGTCCACTTTATTGGGATCGGGGGCGCCGGCATGCGGGGGCTCGCTCGAGTCTTTGCGCAACGAGGAGCCCGTGTGACGGGATGCGACGCATCGCCGGCTCCCCAGCTCCGGACTACGTTCGGCGAGGACGCCGTCGACTTCGAACACGACCCTGCTCATCTCTCCGATCGTGTCGGTGAACCGATCGATCTCGTCGTTCATACGGCGGCCCTCCCCGACGATCATGCGGAGCTCGAGGCGGCGCGTGCACGGGAGATTTCTACCCACACGTACTCGGAGGCACTCGGGCTCGTCTTCAACGACGCCACGGGCGTGGCCGTCGCCGGCACCCACGGCAAGACGACCTGTGCGACCATGCTCGCCATCGTCCTCGAGGAGGCGGGCCACGATCCCACGGCCGTCATCGGGGGCAACGTGCGGCGGTGGGGAGGACACGCTCGGGCCGGCGAAGGAGCGATCTTTGTCGCCGAGGCCTGTGAATTCGGGGGGAATTTCCACGCCATGGAGCCGACTCACGTGCTCCTGACGAACATCGATCGCGCCCATCTGGACTTCTATCCAGATCACGAGGCGATCAAATCTTCGTTTCGCGACTTCCTCGAGACTCGAACGGGCACCGTCGTCGCCAACGACGACGATCCCGGGGCCCGAGAAGTAGTGGCGCACACGTCGGGGGCCTCCCGACGCGTCGGGCGGGGGGACGACGTGGCGTGGCACATTCGGCCGGGCGAACAGTCGGAGGAGCGATATTTTCGCCTCGAGCGCGGAGACGGAGCGTCGTGCTCGCCGCCACTCACCGTGCCCATCCCCGGCGACCATCAGCTCGACAACGCCGCCGAGGTCGCCGCGATGGCTCGTGAGCTCGGGCTCGACTGGTCAGCGATCGCAGCCGGGCTCGAGGCTTACGACGGGGTGGGACGGCGCTTCGAGGTGGTTCGTTCGGAGTCGCCCCGGGTCGTCGACGACTACGCGCACCATCCCGAGGAGATCGCGACGACGGTCGCGGCGGCGCGCGAGGCTCGGGGTGATCGCGCCATGACCGTCTGCTTCCAGCCCCATCAGTACAAACGCACGTTTCACTTCATGGGGGAGTGGGCCCCCGCCTTCGAGGGGGTCGAGCGACTCTGGCTCGTCGATATCTACGGGGCTCGCGACCACGACGGGGAGCCGCGCGCCACCCTTGAAGACGTGGCCGACGAGGTTCGGAACGTCGTCGGCTCCCTTCGGCTCTTCGAGTCCCCCGAATCGCTGGGGCGAGCCATCCGAAAGGAACGCGCCGAGGGGGAATTCGTGTTGATCCTCGGGGCAGGGGACATCCGACGAGCCGCCGAGATGGTCGGCAAATCCGACGCATGATCCATTCGGGGGTCGAGTACACGCCCGATCGGGCGAGCTCGGAATGACCCCCGGCGCAACTGCCCCTCCCCTCTTCGCTCGACGTCTCTCATCACTTTCGACGCCGAGATCCACCATGAAACGATCGCTGATCGCTGCTACGTTGTTCGTAGTTGTCGGCAGTTTGTTGGGAGCAGCCTGGTTCTGGCAATCCCCCTCCGGCTCCTCGTCGAGTCCGGCCTCGGCCTCGCGCACGTCGGATGCCGAGCAAGAGCCGGCGGTCCGAGGCCGCGTCGTCGACGGCTCGAACGAGACGATCCTCGATGCCACCGTGACACTCGAGGGCGACAACCGGGCCATGTCGAGCGACGGCACCTTCGAGTTTTCGGATCTCGAACCGGAAACGTACCGTCTAGACGTGCAGGCCGACGGCTACGTCAGTCCGGGCCCGAAGGTCATGCGCCAGATCGAGGTCGACGTGCCCCCCGCCTCGAAGCGAGACGGTCCCGTCACCTTGACCCCAACGCTTCGCGAACCGGTCCGCATGTCGGGACGCGTCGTCGCGGGAGGCGATCCGCTTCCCGATACCGATCTGACGCTCTACTACAAGTACGCCGATGGCTTTATCGACCCGCTCGATCCCTTCGCCCTCGAAAGCGTCGCGACGACTGACGATCAGGGACGCTTCGAGATCGAGGCCGCCCCCGGTCGGCTCCACGTCGTCGCCGAGGTCGATGCTCATCCCTCGAAGCAGAGCGCCGAGATGTATCTCGAGCCCGGTGAACGCAGAGAGAACGTGATCATCGATGTCGCCCCCGAGGGCGTGCTCACGGGCCGTATCACCGACGAGGAGGGTCAATCCGTTCGCGCGACGATCGCGCTCGAGTCCTCGAATAGCGATCGCACGGATCGGCGCACGGAGACGGATCGCCGCGGCAACTATCGTCTCGGACAACTCCCGGCCGGTCCCTACAAAGTCGTCGTGCGTGCGCCCCGGCATCGCACTCGCGTGCTGGACGACCTCCGCGTCTCGGACGAGCAAGGAGAGACTCGCCGAGACGTGACTCTCGAGCCGGCTTCGGGGATCTTTGGACGCGTGGTCGGGCCAGATGGCGAGGGCGTCTCGGGGACGTTCGTCCGTATGGTGCGTTCGGACGATACGTACAACTGGTTGAAGACCCGGACAGGCGGGACCTTCGAGTGGGCCCGAGCGCCGGAGGGGGACGGAACGTGGACGCTCCGGGCCTTTGCCCCGCGCTTCGGAGCCTCGTCGGAGGTGACGACCACGCGCGGCGAGGGCGTGACACTGAAGCTCGAGGCGGGGGGATACATCGAGGGCGAGGTGGTCGATGGCGACGGCCAACCCGTGTCGTCGTACACCCTCGGCGTTGGGGCGTTCGAAGTGTCGGGCACTCGCCCTTATGGCAGTCGAGCGCTCGAGACGAGGACGATTCGCAACGCCGAGGGTACGTGTCGATACGGCCCGCTCCGTCCGGGGCGATATCGCCTCCGCGTCCGGGCCGACGGATACGCTGCAGCCGAATCACGAGCGATCGAGGTCGAGAGTGGAGACACGTCGGGCCCGGTGACCCTCACGCTCGGACGAGGCGGCACGATTCGGGGCGTCGTGCGTTCCCAAAAGAGCGGTCAACCCATCTCCGGGGCCTCGGTGGAGGTCCATTCGATGACGTCGCCCTTCGAGCCCAACCTCGCCCAGACCGACTCGAAGGGACGATACGAGCTGACCGACGTCCCCGGCGGACGCCGAAGTCTGCAAGCCACCCACGACGGTCATCTGACTCGCATCGTCAGTGGTCTCCAAGTGCCGGAGGATGGCGAAGTGACACGCGATATTCGACTCGATCGCAAACAAAAGGGAGAGGATTTCTCCTTTCAAGGGATCGGAGCCGTGCTGAACAAATCGGACGACGGCGTCGTGGTGCGCCAGCTCGTCGAGGGCGGGGCCGCCAAGGAGAGTGGTTTGACGCGGGGCGACGTCATCGAGGCAGTCGATCGCGAATCCGTCCAGACCTGGCCCCTCTCGAAGGTGATCAAATCCATTCGCGGTCGCGAAGGCGAGCCGGTCACGCTCCGTGTGCGGCGCGACAACGGTCAGCGCGTCAACATGACCATCGAGCGAGGGGAGGTCGTCGTCGAGTGAGCGTCCTGAAAGGGGCTCACCCTCGAGCGACTCCGTCGACTCTCGTACGCTCCGTGCAATCGCCGTTCTGGAAGCTCCCTTCTGTGCCCGGAGGGAGCCGATCCTGGTGACATTCCGCTGGTGTGCGTCGTCAACTCTCGAACTCAGAACAGATACGACGCGCCGAGTCCGGAGGCGACGGAATTGTCCTGGTTGAACTCGACGTCGCCCCAGGCGTCGAGCTGGAGCTCGTTGGTGACCTGCCACGTGACACCGCCGTCCGTCCGGATACTCGCCGGGCCGCCGGCGGTCGGGATGCGTGTGTACGGCTCGAGAAACACTCCGACGGTCTCGGAGACCGACACGCTCGCTACGACGGCTCCCGTGATCTCGAGCTGATTGGTCACACCCACGTCCCGCCCGATCGTGACGATATCGGAAAGCCCCACGTCGATGCCGAGCGAGACGGGACCCAACCCGCCGATGCCGACGATGCCCTTGACGCTTCCCGTCAGTCCGGCGTTGTCGGTGACGCCGAGCAGCGCGAACGAGGGAAGGACGGCCACCTCGATCGAATCACTCGCGTCGGTCGAAAACTTGGCTCCCAGCGAGAGCTCGGGCAGAGAGGTGGTCTGGGTCTTGTCGATATTGGCATTGGAGGAGATCGATTCGACTGTCAGCTGCCTCATCGCAACCGGTACGACCCCGATTCGAAGTTCAGCCACCTCGCCGAGGCCGATACGCCCCAAGAGGTTGAGAGGCGTGTAGTTGTTGGCGATACTCCCAAATCCGGCCCTCGCTCCGGCCTCCAGCTGAACGTGACCGGGCACGATCGTGCCCGAGCCATCTGAAAATCCCGGTCGGTCGGGGGCGACGGTGGGATGCGAGGCAGACGTGTCGCTCGCTTCCTCCTGGGCGGCGACCGACGTAGCCAGCATCAGTGTCAGGAAACCGGCGAGGGTGGCGATCCAGGCACGCATGGAGGCGGTATGAGAATAAGTCATAATTTGAAGTGCCAGCAGACATCGAGTGAGTGTCGACGGCCCAGACGGTGGCAACGTATGCCATCTCCCCCATCGAGCGTGCCCCGGTCGAAGACGAAGTCAGGAGTTGAGGGGATCGCCCGTGACGTCGAGCGACGCCTCTTTGACGACCTCCGAGAGCGACGGATGCGGGTGCGACGAGCGCGCCTGGTCCTCGGAACTGCCGTGGAACTCCATGCCGACGACCAACTCCGAGATCAAATCACCGGCGCGCGGCCCGATGATCTGGGCGCCCAGAAGTTTGTCGGTCTCGGCATCGGCGATGACCTTGGCGTAACCGTCGGTGTCGGCTAGAGCTCGGGCTCGGCCGTTGGCGCTGAACTGGAACTTGCCGACGTTGTAGTCGACGCCCGCCTCGTCGAGCTCGGCTTCGGACTGACCGACCGACGCGATTTCGGGGTGTGTGTAGACGACGCCAGGAATGGCCTCGTAATTGATGTGCGACTGCGTGCCGTTCATCCGCTCGACGGCCACGACGCCTTCGTCTTCGGCCTTGTGGGCCAGCAGCGGTTCGCCGGCGACGTCGCCGATGGCATAGACGCCCGGCACCTCGGTCTCGAAGTTCTCGTCGGTCTCCAGGAAGCCACGTTCGGTCGTCTCGAGTCCGACGTTCTCGAGCCCGAGATTGTCCGTGTAAGGAGCGCGCCCGACGGCGACCAGCACGCGGTCGGCGTCGAAAGTATGACGCTCACCGCTCTCGCGGTCCTCGTAGGTGACCGCGACCGTGCCCTCGTCCTCGTCGACGGTCGCATCGGTAACCTGGGACTCGAGCTCGATGTCGAGGCCCTGCTGGGTAAACAGCGTCCGTGCCTGGTTGGCGACGTCCTCGTCGGTAAACCCCGACAGAATGCGGGGGAGAAACTCCAGCACGGTCACGTCCGCCCCGAGTCGATTCCAGACCGATCCCATCTCGAGGCCGATGTATCCCCCGCCGATCACGACGAAATGATCGGGAACCTCATCGAACTCGAGGGCACCGGTCGAATCGACGACGTACTCGCCGTCGTACTCGACCCCCGGCAGCGGCGCCGGTTTGGATCCGGTGGCGACGAGAATGCGCTCGGTCTCCAGAGTCTGCGTCTCGCCCGCTCGCTCGATCTGGACGGTGTTGGCATCGACAATGGTGCCGTGGCCCTCGATTCCCTCGACGCCGTATTTCCCGAACAGAAACTCGACGCCGTTGGTGAGGCTCGCGACCGTCTCGGACTTGTGAGACATCATCTTGTCGAGGTCGAGCTGGACGTCCTCGACGATGACGCCGTGCTCCTCGAGGTCCTCTCGCGCTTCTTCGTATTTGTGACTCGACTCCAAAAGCGCCTTGCTGGGAATGCAGCCGACGTTGAGACACGTGCCGCCGAAGGTCGGCTCGCGCTCGACGCAGGCGACGTCCATCCCGAGCTGAGCGGCGCGAATGGCCGCGACGTAGCCACCGGGACCCGATCCGATTACTGTGAGGTCGTACATCGTAGAACACCTCTTGATTGAGAGAGATGGGAAACTCGCGTGAGTACAAGTATCGAAGTCGCCGAGTGGTTCGTCTCCAGCCTGGAGCGCGACTCGCGGTCTCCTCGAACCGACCAGCGCGTCTCGACGTTATCTCCGTACCGAGATTCGAGGGGTGGCCGACGAGGACGAGCCGGTCGTCCGTCTCAGCCCCGACGCATCGGAGGATCCGAGTTCGAACGTCCGAACCAGTCTCCGGGAGCGTGTCGGTCTCGGCGACGGGGTCGCGTCACGCCAGAGGATGGACCCTGCTGGGCGTGGAGATGCATCCGTCGTCGCGAGATGCGTCTCCTTTTGGAGACACGTGGTGTCGCGCCATGGCACGCGAGCGGCCCGGGAGGAGACAGGCCTCCGTCGAGGCGCGCTATCTCCGGTCGATCTCTCGAGAATGAGCGACGACGTCAGACTTCCAGCAGCATGCGCTCGGGCGCTTCGATGCATTCTTTGATGCGGCGCAGAAACGAGACGGCCTCTTTGCCGTCGACGATGCGGTGGTCGTAGCTGAGTGCCAGATACATGATGGGACGGATTTCGACTTCGCCCTCGACGGCGACTGGCCGATCGACGATGTCGTGCATCCCGAGAATGGCACTCTGGGGCGGGTTCAAGATGGGCGTCGAGAGCATCGAGCCGTAGATCCCGCCGTTGGTGATGGTAAAGGTCCCACCCTGGAGGTCGTCCATGGTGAGCTTGTTGTCGAACACCTTGTCGGCCAGATCTTGGATGCCATTTTCGATGCCGGCGAAGCTCAATTGATCGGCGTTGCGCAAGACCGGCACGACCAATCCTTCGGGTCCGCCGACCGCGACCCCGACGTTGTAGTAGTTCTTGTAGACAATTTCGTCACCGTCGAGCTCGGAGTTGACGGCCGGGTAGCGTTTGAGCGCATCGATTGCGGCCTTGACGAAAAACGACATGAAGCCGAGCTTGGTATCGTTTTCCTCCTGGAAGTCCGCCTGGTATTCGTCCCGGAGCTCCATGACCTTCGACATGTCCGCTTCTTGGAAGGTCGTCAGCATCGCCGTCTCCTGCTGGACGTCGACGAGACGGTCGGCGATGGTCTGACGCAGCGAACTCATGCGGACGCGTTCTTCGAGCCGCTGGGGCTCCAGGTCCCGTCGAATCTCCTCGGGACTCTCGGGGCCGTCGGTCTGTTCGGCCTTGGCTTCACGAGGTTCGCGTCGTTCACGGGGCTCGGTTTTCTCGGCCGGCGTTTCGGGTTCGGCGGGCTCGTTGTCGCGCGACTCGACGTACTCGAGGACATCCCCC
>JAQCND010000081.1 GCA_028274765.1 Bradymonadaceae bacterium | reverse complement strand
GCACGGACCTCCCGGTCGACACGGATCAGACCGATGCGCTTCGCGATCTCGCCATGAACGAACCCCTCGTACGGGGGCGACTCGTCTCTCGATCGGGAGAATCAACGGCCTTACTGGTCTGGCTCGACGACGACATCCAGCGAGTCACCGACCTCAAACATTCGCTTCAGTCGATCCGCGATCGGGTCGATGCTCATCCTCTCCCCGATGGATACGAATATCAGTTCGGCGGGGTGCCCGAACTTCGCGTGGAGATCATCGATTCGCTCCGCACCGAACAGTATCTCTTCATCCCTCTGACCGCCCTGATCTTTCTGATCGTGCTGATGTATCTCTTCCGGCGTCCGTCGGGGGTGGTGCTCCCGCTCGCCGTCGTCCTCCTGGCCGTAGCCTCGACGGTGGCGCTGATGGTTTGGATGGGCGCCGCCATCAACATCGTCAACAACGTCCTACCGACACTGATTTTCATCATCGGCATCGCCGACAGCATCCACATGTTGACTCGCCAGGCCGAGGAGATCGAAGACGGCGCCTCCCCTCTGGAGGCCATCAAAGCGATGATCGAACACACCGGATTCGCCTGTCTGATGACCAGCACCACGACGGCTGTCGGATTCGTCAGCCTCCTGACCGCCAACACGCGTATCCTCCAGAACTTCGCCTGGCAGGCTGCGGCGGGAGTGATGTTCGCCTATTTGTTTACGCTCCTGCTTCTCCCCTCGGCTCTCTCCTACATGAAACCCGTCCAGCGACGGGCGTCCCGGCGAGCGGACTCGATCGAGGAGGCCCCGCTGCTGGAGCGATGGGTCATGAAGGGGGGACGCTGGATTCTGGATCGACCTCTCCGGGTTATCGGAGGGGGACTGATCGTCTGTGCCTGTGCCGGCTACTTCGCCTCCAAGGTCGTGGTCAACACGACGCTCCTCGAGGTGTTTCACCGCGATCACCCCTCCTACCAGACGACGCAAATGCTCGAGGAGAAGTTCGGCGGATTCTTGCCCCTCGAAGTCAGTCTTCAATCCGACGAGAAGGGGCGATTCAAAGACCCCGAGGTCTATCGCAAGATCCGCAAGCTCCAGGAACGAGCCTCGCAGTACGAACCCGTCCTCTCGACCCAGAGCCTCGTGGACTTCCATCAATCCGCCCGAGCCGCCCTCCTCAACGACCCCGAGGAGCGCGAGGTAATGCCCGACGGCCGAGGCCAGATCGAGCAGCTCCATCTGTTGATCGCCGGATCGCCCGACGCCCCAAGCGGACCCAATCAGTACATCACCCAGGACTTCAGTCACGCTCGCGTCCTGCTTCGTGTCCGTGACGTCGGGGCCAAACGGCAGCTCAAACTCGCCAAACAAGTTCGAGGCGATCTCAACGACATCTTTCGGGATACATCCGACATCTCCTGGGACATCACGGGAGATGCCTACGTCGCATCCGCGGCGCTCAACTCCTTCATCTACGACCTCTTCTACAGTCTGCTGTTCGCCGGCATCATCATCTTTCTGCTGATGACATTCATGTTTCGATCCGTCCAGCTCGGACTGATCAGCATGATTCCCAACGCGATTCCCCTCCTGATCACGTTCGGTTACATGGGACTCGAGGGGATCAATCTCAACTCGACGACCGTGATCATCTTTGCGATCGGCCTCGGCCTCGCCGTTGACGACACGATCCACGTCCTCGCTCGATTTCGCGAGGAGCGCGAACGGGCCGACTCGATTCGCGAAGCTATCATGGAGACCTACTTCGGGGCGGGACGAGCCATCGTGCTGACGAGCGTCCTGCTGATCGCCGGAATGAGCCTGCTGATGTGGAGCAACTTCATCCCGACCCGTCAGTTCGGCACCCTGATCACCATCACCGTACTGGCCGCCATCTTCGGTGATCTCATGCTGCTGCCCCCGTTTTTGTATCTCCTCTTTCGCGACGGAGAGCATGCAGACGAGGAGAGTCGTTGAGCAGGCTCGTCGAGCCAGCGAAATCCGCTCCCACCATGTCACATCCTACAGGTGAGCGGTCGAAGTGAGAGCGTTGTTTGTTGCTTGGCCTGCCGCAAAGGATTGATATGGGCGACGAAGACGAACCCATCCCCTGGGACTTCATTGGAGTAGGCATCACGATTGCGCTGGCCTCACTTGCCATCGGTCTGTACGGTGAAAAGGTAAATCCGGGGGGACAGACGGAGCAGTCGGCCCGCCCGGGCCCCTCCCGAGATATAAAACCTCGTGATTCCGGACCGAGCGATACGGAGCGGGGAGGACTCGAGCGGCGTGACGATACCACCCGGGACATCCCTCGAGAGGATGCAGGTACGTGACATGACGATCCGACCGGAGGCTCGGAGGACGACGGCACTCGTGGCGACATCACAGTAGGAACGATAGCTCGGCCTCCGGAACGCCTGCTCGAGGGGAGAAATATCCGCTCGATACTCGCTCTGTTCGAAGGGCTTCTGTCCTCGTTCGGATACGGGCTAAGACACATCGATGATTTTCGCCATACTCACCTCGGCTGGATACAAACGGCGCCCGATTCGGAAGGAACCGATTTGGTAGAAACAAATATTTCAGGGCCATCGCACGAGGATGGAATCATCGCAGACACGAGCCGACGAAGATCCCGGCACATCAGAGGCGTCGACCCAGCGAACACTTCGGAGAGAGATGGACTCCAGAGGCAATCCCGTCCTCTCGAACGTCACACAGTGATTCTTGAAGGCCATCTCCCTACCCTCACCGCTCGATATCGACCTCCATCGGTTCGGTCCAGTACGTCCGATCCTCGCTGTAATAGGGATAGGCTCGCGAAGCCTGACCGCGATACCGACCTGGAAATTGGGCCTTGAGCGTCAGGGGGATGCGCGCCGAGGACTCGGGCTCCATGCCATGCATGTACAGCAGCACGTCTCGCTCGCGCGTCTCACAGTAGGCGATCTCGCCATCCTCGCGGAGTGTCTCGAGCTGCCATCTCTGGGGCACCAATCCTCCGGGAAGCGCGACGTGGATCAGGGTCATGCCCAGCTCGCGCGTCGAGGTGTTCTCGATCGTGGCCTTCATCTGAACCGCCTCCCCCATCTCGAGATCGTCGTTCGCCAGGCGGGTCTTCAACTTCAGCGGGGCATCCGGGTGATTGTCGGGGTGCTCGGTGCGATAGTTGACACCGATTTTGTAGGGGATCTCCGGGCCATCGCCTTCGGTTCGCTGGAGCGCTAGCGTGTGCTCGCCCTGTGCGAGGTGAGGAGGCAGTGGCACCGACAGGGGATCGACGCGGCCGGCCGTCCAGCTCGTCTCAGCGACCGTTTCGCCGTCGACGGTCGCGCGGATGCTCCCTGGCCCCTGCTGTTCGCGGACGTCTTTGGCGTACGTCCCGATGGCCTGGAGCGCCATGACTGTGCGCTGCGTACTCCCCCACGTGCCATTCGAGTGCCGTCGCTGATTGAGCCACTGGATGCCTCGGCGGGCCGCACTGCGATATCCGCCGACTTCGAGGAGAGCACTGGCCGCCAGGCCCGTTGTCTCGATGTTGACACTGGTCGGATAACTCGAGGTGATGCTGCGGCTCGCCCCGGTCCAGGCGCCGCTCTCGCGCTGCATGGCGGCGAGCCGTTTGCCACCTCTCGAAGCCGCCTCGTGACCGGCGGCGAGCAGGGTGTGCGTGGCGAGGGCGAGCTCGTAGGGGTTGTTCGACTGGCGGGCTCGTCGGGCCTGAGTCTCGACGACCTCGCCCATCTCGTCGCTCCACCCTGCCTCGGCGAGGCTGTAGGCGACATATGCATCCGTCACTCGCGTCGAGGGCGGGCGGTATCCGAGCTGGTCGTCTGACTCTTCGAAGCCTCCCCCCCTGTCTCGGCGAGCCAGCAGCCACTGAGCCGTCCGTTCGACGAGATCGTCGTCGACGCCGCTCCAGACCTCCGACATGGCATCGACCTGGCGAAGACCGTACGCCGTGTGCACCAGACTCGCCGGCGGATCGCCGAAGACGCTGAAGCCCCCTCCATCGAGTTCGTATCCGACGAGTTTCCCGTACCCCTCTTCGAGCAGCGATCGAGCTCGCTTGAGCGTATCGGGTGCGGGCACACCGCTGTGTTGGAGGTAGCGCACAATCATGATGTTGGGATAGTTCGAGCTCGAGACCTGTTCGAAGCATCCGTGCGGTTTGCTGAGCATCCCCTCGGTGCCCTCGAGCATCGTCGCGACCGGGTTGGGGTAGAGTTCGATCGAACCCGTCGTCGTGCCGGGATAGGCATCCGAGACGTCCACGGTGTGTTCGACGGGATCGTCGTCGAGCTGACCACTGTGGGCGATGGATCGCGGAAATCCACGGGGGGCGACGGTCACGGTGCGTTCGAGCGAATCGGTCATGCCGAGCGTCTCGGCCTCGAGTTGGACTTTGCTCTCGCCTCGAGTGCCCGTGACGTCGAGAGTGAAGTACCGGCTTTTGCGTTGCCCCGACTTCAGTGAGAAGGTTGATTCGGCCGGCTGCTCGTCGTTCAGCGACAGGAGTTCGCCGAACGAAGCCGTCAACCCGCCCTCGGTCGGCTCGTCGCGCTCGTTCATCAGCGTCACGGGGATCTCGACTCGATCGTCGGCGCTGACCTCCAGGGGGAGCTTGGCGGTCATCCCGAAGGGACGATGGGAGCGAAACACGGCCTGGCCTCGTCCGGGCATCCCGGCCCCCACGCCCTCCCCGATGGCACGAAACGACGTGATCGCATCCGACAGTGGAAATTCGACGGTGGCTTCGCCGTCGGGGCCCGTCCGAATGTCGGGATTCCAGTAGACGGTGTCTCGGAAGTCGTTGCGCACGCCCCTGTAGTCGCCGGCATAGTCGGGCGTGGGAAACTCGCGAACCTTTGCCCACCGCCGACCTCGCCCGGTCCGGAACGCGTCGCCCCCCCGGATGCCCGTTCCCCGTCCGACCCGGCTGTCATCATCCATCGATCCCGTGATCCTTCGGTTGTGAACCTCGGGTTCGGGGAGTCGTCCGCCCTTGTATCCCTCCCGCGACGACGAGGGCTGATCGAGTCGATGGATCTCGGGCTCTCGTCGCTGAAGCTCGTCCCGAGGATGGTCCGGCCGAGCCGTGAGTTGCTGCCAGTTGCGTACTCGCTTCGAGCGCGACATGCCCTTTCGGGTGGGGACGTGATCGCGGGCCCGTCCGCCCTCGACAATCATCTGCCATTCGAAATCGCGGTAGCCGTGCGTCCCCATCAGCAGATCGAGAGCTCGAGCCGCCTCGCGTTCCTCGAGGTCGAAATACCACTGGGGCCGTTCGATTTCACCGGGGAGCTCGGGCTGAAGCAGGAGATTCGAGAACATGCGTCCCGATGAGTCGTCGGCGTAGCTCAGAACCTTGTCGTCGACGACCGACAGGGCCACTCGCGCCGGTCGCATCTCGCCAGAGGGGCCCCGCGTTCGCACGGTGAGCGCGACCGTGTCTCGGGGGTTGTAGGCCTCCCGATCGGGCTCGAGGTCGATCTCCAGTCGATTTCGCCGCTGGCGATAGACGAGCCGCTCGGCCAGGGGAACGAGCGAGTCGTCGAACAGCGTGACACGCGTCACGCCCTGCCATCCGGCGATGGCGCGGTTGTCGGGTTTCAGGTGGACGACGGCGGGCTCGCCCTCGGGGACCTCGACGGCGGCAGCATCGAGTACGTTGTTGCGCATGAAGGCCGCAAGCACGACGCGCTGCGAGCTCGTACATCTCACGCCCATGCGAGTGGCTTCGAGTCGACCGTCGAAGTCGTCGTAGTGACGCAGTACGCATCCCGACGACCGAGCCTCGGACAGCTCGACGGTGGTGGTCTCCCCCGACGGTCGCTCGAGGCGCGCGCGGTACGTCTCGCCCTCTCGAGGGGTCAGTGCGAATCGCCCCATTCCGCGCTCGTACGACTCGACGGTGGTGACTTCGTTGCCCTCTCCGTCGATGATCGTCCCCTCGATGGAGGCGGATTCGCCATCGGACGTTTCAGCCTCGAAGTACACCCGACTCGGCAGACCCTCGACGAGTTGACCCCCCTCGGGATAGAATTCGAGATCCAGTTCGTCGAGTGTCAGGGGAATCATGCGTATCACGGACTCGGTCACCTGAGCGTCCCGGATGCGCACGCCGAAGACGGCATTGTCGGTCTCGAGCGTCTCGGGGAGGCGAAATTCGATCGTGGCACGTCCGTTGGCGTCCGTCGTGGCATCGACGTCGGCCATGGGACGATCGCCGACGAATGCACGACCCGTCAGAGGATGATCGGCGAGCGGTTGATCGGTCCCGCGTTTGACCTCGACGGTCGCCGTGACAGTATCGCCCGGCGAATAGGTATCCTGCATGAATTCGAGCTCTTTTTTGAGCCGGGGCGACTCGAAGTCGGCCACGTGGATCGAGCGCTCGACCTGGTGATCTCCCTCCATGGTCTCGACGCGAATCGTGTATGCCCCGCCGTCGACATCCTCGTCGAGCTCGAAGTCGTTGGTGGCATGGCCTGCTCGTTCGAGCACTCGTTTGGTTTCGAGAGCGTCGCCATTGGGCCCGAGCAATTTGTAGGTGAGCCCCGAGGTGTCGCCGCCCCCGGTCAGGTCGCGGGCGACCAGATTCCAGGTCTTGATCCAGATCGTCTCACCGGGCCGATAGAGGGGCTTGTCAGTCTGGATGTAGAGGCGCTGGCTGATGCGACCTTCGAAGTACGAATCGAGTCGATCGGTGAGGCGATCGACCGCCGGAAGCTCGTCGAGCAGCTCGGTCGGCTCCGGCGCCTCGGCCGGGGTCCACGCGTCTCCCGCCCATTCGGCCGATTCGTAGGCGGGAGTGGAAGCCGTATCGGGGTCCGCGTCATCCGTGGTGTCTCCGGGGCCAGCGTCTCGGGAGTCCGACGGTGCGCCATCTACATCGTCGGACGAGGAGGCAAACTCTGGTTCACATCCGCCCATCATCGAACAGACCAGCCATCCGACGACAAGGATCGAGTCGTATCGATATCTCATGAGTCGCATGGTGCGCAGGGGGCGATTGAGGGACTCCAAGCATGGGATGGGCGATAGGTGTCTACCCTGACCCCTCCCGTTACTGTAGACAACGAGCCAGCCCGAGTGTTCGATCTAAATGCATCTCCATCTCTTCGTATCTCTCCCCGTATCACCGGAGAGAACGCGGCTCGAAGGCCGGGCGAGCATCGTTCTCGACGTTCGTTCCCAAACAAGCGATGACGTCGAGGATCGTCGAAAGGGATTCCTCCCGGTTGGAAAGATACTCGCCCGGAGCAGCCGGAGTCCAGCTCGTCGAAGTGAGTTGGGGTAGAAAGCGGGTCAGAGGTGGAGCCTGCGACGAATCTTGCGCTGGTAGCGTTCGACCGCCTCCCCTCCGAGTTCCGAGGCATGGTCGTCGGGCTGGACAGCCACTGTTCGGCTGGTCCAGTCGGCTGTATGGAAAGGTTTGGCGTCCGCGAGCTCGGGGCCGACCTTCGTGACGAATCGAGCTTTTTCGGAGTCGGGGAAGAGGCGCGATGCCGCTGACACTACTCCACGAAAGGCCCCAACTCAGGTCGAGCTCCTGAAGTGACTCGATTTCGGCGAGTCCATCGACATGATCGAACAATCGGGCATGTCTCGCAGATCGAGCGACTCGAGTGACTCGTCCCCCTCGAGCAGGTGCACATCGGAGACGTCCGCGAGCTCGCAAACGGTGAGCTCCCGGAGAGGGGTGGATTTCGTCTCCATCGATGTCGGAGCACCGCACGAGCTTCAGCCGCTCGAGCCCCTCGAACACCGCCATCCGCCCCACGTTGCCCCGTATGGGTCCCGCGACAAGCTCGATCGCTTCGATGTGATGTCGCACCTCCGAGGAGAGGATTCCTTCGGGGAGGCGGGCCAAACATTCGAGATACGCGACCATCCGCTCCGCGTCGCGCTTCGCATCCTCGAATCGGATGTGAAGGCACTCAAGAACTGGGCGTCACGACGACTTTGGGCATGTCGTTGTCGGTGGTCTCGACGCGCATTTCGATTTGTTCGACGCCGTACTTCTCTTTGACCTGTTCGAGCTGGTGCTGGACGCGACGCATGAACTCGTCTCGCTCCATCGGCGGCTCTCGCCCCGTTTCACCGAGCGTCTTCAACCACTTGCGGTAGAGCGACTGGAGGCGGGCTTTGAGCTTCGAATCGTCGGAGAGATCGAGAAAGCCGCTGGCGAGGCTGCTCGAGACCCGATTGCTCGAACCCAGTCCCCGTTCGAGTGCGTCGCGCGGGGCGCCACTGGCGACATTGTCATCTGAGTCTATTTCTTTCGAGGGCTCGGCCTCGTCACGGTCGGACACGGGGTTGATCATCTGAGCCCCGGGGATCTCGGACTGAGCCGAGGTCTCCGAAGCCGTTGAAGCTCGTGAGTTGGACTGGTTTCGACGGGAGTCGGTCGACGCACGACGAGAGCGCTCGCCGCCCGAGGCCATGTCTTGGCTGGCCCGCGACCGATGCGACGTATCACTTTGATAGACGTCTCGCACCATCTCCGAGAGGACTTCCACCGTCTGGTCGTTGTCGGGCTCAATGCCCATCTTCTCGGAGATCTCGGAGAGTGCATTCGTTTCGATCTCCTCCCCGAGCATGTTGCTACTCTCGTCGTCTCCATCCTCCGGGGCGTCGGCGGACCCATCGGACTCGTGAGAGTCGACATCCGCCTCGGAGACGCCGGACTCACTCGAACTCGACGATGACGTCTCCTCGTCTTCGGGGAGCGAGCTCAGGGGCGATTGGCGATCGGCGGTTTCGGCGCGCGAGAACGTGCCCGGATTGGTCTCGTCTCGGTTGACGTCCAAATCGCGGTCCCATACTTCCTCGTCGGCAATGTTGTCGAGATTCGGATC
>JAQCND010000079.1 GCA_028274765.1 Bradymonadaceae bacterium | reverse complement strand
CAGAACTACGCCCTCGATCCCGTGCTCGAGCGGGCCTCCAGCGGATCGGTCCGGCCCGGCGACGAGGCGACCTTCGAGGCCTGGCTGCGCGACCGCGACGACGACCGCATCGAGGATGACTCGTTTCTCGACAAGGTGGCCTTCGATCTCGAGGTCGAGGCGCCAGATGGCAGCAGCGACACCGTCGACATGAGCGCCCAGAGCGGCGGCCGCTACGCCACCGATCTGACGCTCGACGGGGACGGGACCTACACGCTTCGAGCGCGTGCCTCGATGAAAGAAGGACCGCTCGACAAGCGAAGCGAGACGGTGACGGTGCGCACGCAGCCCTTCGAGCTGGAGACGGAGCGCCAGGACCCGATCGATCTGGGAGACATCAAGGCGGGGACCGACAGCGATACCGTGACCGTCGACTTTGGGGCGGGCGAGATGGGCGGAGGCGCCGAGATCGCACTGGAGGCTCGCGACCTCGGAGCGGTCACCGTCAAACCGGCCCAGGCCTCGATCGACGAAGACTCGACCGAGGTCGGCGTGACCTTCCACGTCCGGCGCATCCACGGCGGCGGCGAGCTCGACGGCACCCTCCGCGCCAGCGGACCGACCGGTGAACAGCTCGACATCCCCGTTCGGGGCGAGGTGATTCCACTGTCGTTCTGGGAGCGGTATCGCAACTACATCGAGACGTTTCTCATCGGACTCGCCGCGCTGCTGTTTTTCATCTTCGTCGTCTACGGCTTCGTCTCGCCGTACGACTTCGCCGAACAGCTCCGCCTCAACTGGGGCGAGGACGTCGATCGCCTCGACAAAAACGAGATGATCATCAGCGAACTCAACGGCACCGGCTCGGGCTTCTACCAGAATGCCACGCTCCAGGTCGGCGGACGTGGCTCGCCGCTGTCAGTGGGTGCCGAACTCTGCGAGCTCGAGGCGACCGGCAGCAACCAGGTGACGATTCGTGCCGGCGACGGGGTCGAACTCGTGCGCGTCAACAAGTTCGACACCGACAAGGAGCAGGAGGTCGACGGCGGCGAAACGATCATGGCCAACGGCGAGATCTACCGGGCCGGGAGCCTCTACATTCGCATTCGATGACGATGGGTCCCATGATGGGACTCGCTTCATCACTCGCCCGATGCATTCCGTTGCTCACGCCACTCGACGTCCTCCATGACCTACTCGTACTGCCCCGAATGCGGCACGGAACTTCAAACCATTATCCGCGAAGGACGGGAACGCCCCGCCTGTCCCGCCGAGGACTGTGAGTTCGTCCACTTCGACAATCCCACGCCGGTGGTGGCGGCCATCGTCGAGCGCGACGATCGCGTCATCCTCATCCAAAACGAGGGCTGGCCCGACGACTGGTACGGGCTGGTGAGCGGCTTTCTGGAGTCGGGCGAGACGCCCGAAGACGGGATGCTGCGCGAGATCGAGGAGGAAATCCATCTGGAGGCCGAGCTCCAGTCACTGGTCGGCGTGTACGCATTCGAACAGATGAATCAACTGCTGGTAGTCTACCACGCCCGCGTCGACGCCGAGCCCACCGTGGGCGACGAACTCGCCGACCTGATCGAAGTCCCCATCGACGAGGTCGAACCCTGGGCGTACGGCACGGGCCCGGCCCTGGCGGAGTGGCTGGCGGAGCGTCGGTGAGCTGCTTACCTCTCGCCTTCCAGTGACTGGAGCTCTACCCACTCCTCGAGCCCAGCTCGATCCGCTCCATCGAAAATTCGCCCGTCTCCTCGTCGACGTGGAGCAGGGCGGCGAAGCGCTCGTGATGGAAACCCTGACGTCCGGCCGCGCCGGGATTGATCCAGAGCGTCCCCTCGACGCGTCCGACCACGGGGATGTGACTGTGACCGACGATGAGCACGTCGGGGGATTCGCGTTCGATCAGCTCGAGTGCCTCGTCGTCGGGGTTGTGCGGCGCGCCGGCGATGTGACGCACGGCGATCTGGCGCGGCCCGACCTCGACGAACGCCTCGATCGGGAGATGACGGAGCGGATCGCCGTCGATGTTGCCGCGCACGGCGGTCACGGGGGCGATGGATTCGAGTTCCTCGAGGATGGCCTCGTCGCCGATGTCACCGGCGTGGACGATGTGATCGGCGTCGTACTCCTCGAAGATCCGGGGGAGTTCGGGGTCGAGCCAGCCGTGGGTGTCCGAGAGAATGCCTGCGGTGATCGACATGAGTGCGATGGGTCGAAAGGAGATCCTGGACGCGATGGCGAGAAGAAATTATCGGCTCTGGGCGCGAGCGGCCAGCCTTGTGGGCTTCTCATACAGGGCGATTGCATAAGGATGGAACAATCGCGGATATGAGCCGGCTGGAAGCCGGCGCTCCGGAGCCAAACCTCCCGAATCGACTCGAGATGGGTTCGGAGCGCCCCTGTGCGTCCTTGACGTGAGCATCCCTGCTGGCACGCCGCCGAGCGACTCCCTTTTGGAAGGAGCGAAGCGATAAGGCATATGCTCAAATGGGGAGAGGCGCGTCTCGTCGTGTCGTCTATACTTCTAATGCGATTGCCCTGGCTTCTAACAAGTAAGTGTTCGAAACGATCTGACACATCTGCTTGTGACAGGCTGTCGAGAGAGACATCCTAGCGTGCCATCACGAGCTGTCGAGTCGTCAAGCGGTTGAGCGGCTGGATAGAGGAGGGAGTTCCCACGGTTGCGGGCTGACCTGCTGATCTGCTGACCCGCTCGACTGGCCCCCCATCGGGGCGAGCGTATGCAGAACCCGTCTGGCACGCCGTGCTCCCGACCCGTTCGAGACGGACGTCCACGTCGCACGACTCGCGGTTGAGGCGGTTGGACGCCCGTCTCCCAATCACAACATCGCATGTCAGAGCGGTCGAACGCCCGAGGGTCGACTCCATCTTCGCGACTCCAACCCCTTCAACGCCCGTTGTATCGCCGCATCGTCGCGCGTCAGACGCCTCGGACGTCCGTTTGTCTCGGGATCGACCGCGCGTCTCATCCCTCGGACGTCGGCGTTCCCGAATCGATCGCAGCGGTCGAACCGCTCGGAGATGCGAGGTCACTCGCGCCAGACGGACCGCAGCCCCCTTTGAGGTGTGCATCTCGTCGTGGAACACGGGATGCAATCCCCTTCGAGATGCGACGCTCCGGGATGGAGGTCGGGCCCCAATCCCTCTGAGAGGCGACGATTCGGGATGGAGGTCGAGTCCCAACCCCTCTGAGAGGCGACGATCCGAGATGGATGTCGCCCTAGATCCCTTTGAAACGCTCGCGGATCGAGTTCGCCTCCGTCGAACCGCTTTGACACCTCTTTCCAGCTTGGGGATCGGCCGTCAGACCCCTTTGATCCCCGTTTCCAGTATGAGAATCGGCCGTTTACCGAGCGAGGCGACAAGACTTGTTCAAACGGTATGACTCCACTGTTCGGGGCTCCCCTGGACGAGCCGAGGCACTGCCGTCGCCAGCATAAAGTTGGAATGGATATGGGATCTGGGCGGGACAAGCCCCGCCCTCAGGAAAGGGGAGAGGAGGAGGCGATTCGATTCGGTGATTCGTTCATGAAAGGGGAGAGGGGGGGGCATTCTCTTCGGTGATATTTCTCTCCCCCAATCTACGATGCGGGGCTCGTCCCGCATCTTCTCGATATCCGTCCCTAGCCTTGGACCTATGGAGATTCAATTTTGATTCGAGGGATAGAGCATTTCACCCCAAGCCAGTATGCATAGATGTCGAGACCACCAGCCTCGCCTCCCATGTTCTCAACCGAAGCGACACAAGCCCGCTCCAATCACGCCCCAAACCCCTTGACTCTCGGCCAGATGTGCGCGGCGAACAGCCCGGAGGCGATGGCCTCCAGCGCCCAGCCCGTGCCGCCCATCGTCGGAACCCACGGCGAGGCGGTGCCGAGGACGACCTGCTGGTTGCGCTCGTGGGGCTGTTCGCGATTGATCGCCCGCTGCACCTTGGAATCGGTGGATTGAATACCGAGCGAGGCTCGCGTGAAGCCGAGCGAGTCGAGCGCCTCGAGATGGCCGCGACTGCAGGACCGCGGATCGATCTCGATGGCGAGCTCGGCGTCGTCCCGGATCTCGAAGTGGTCGTGTAGGAAGTCACCGAGCTGGCGGAGCTGGTCGGGGGGCAACAAGGTCGGCGTACCGCCGCCGAGGTGAATCTGAGACACCTCGTGGCCGCCGATGGCGGGACTCGTCCCCCAAGTCTCGATTGTACTTCACGTCTGCGCCTTCGGGGCCGGGGTGACAGCCGCCTCCATCGGCGTGAGCTTGTTTTGACTCGTGTGAGGGCGCGGTCTCCCAGGGCACATGGGCCCAACACGAGGGCGAACCTGCCGATGGCATTCGGGGCAAGGGGAAGCGAGCGAGATTCATTCGGTCGATTCATGGGTGTGATCCGAGAGCTGAACCGTCAACAGCATGCGACTCTCGGCCTGGGCGTCGACGTCGTGGGTCACCTGTGGGGAGAGAATCAGCACCTCACCCGCCTCGATCTCGTGGTGGTGTTCGTCCGTATCGATATGGAGCTCGCCCTCGAGCACGTGGATCGTCACTTCGCCGTCGACCTCGTGATCGGGCATCGTCGCCCCTTCCTCGAAGGCAAACAGGAGGAGCGAGAACCCCTCTCGTTTGGCGAGGCTGATCTGGCGGTGCCCTTCGATGGCCTCGTGGGGTTCGTCGAGCAATTCCTGGAAGGCCTGATCGAGATTGATGAGTCGTTCGGGGTTGGCGAAGCGCTCGCCCGGCGATTGGCGGAGGCGTTCGTCGTCGCTGGAGTCGGGCATGGGAAGCCTCGGATGTGAAGTAGGGGTTTCAGGTGAGCGATTGTATCCATAGAATAGATCGGCGGCAGAGACCAGACCGAAGCCGCACAGTTTCATACACAATCGGAGAAGTTCGCTCGGATTCCAGGGGATACCAGGCGGTATGCGGTTTGAAGGGGACGCCACACGCCGTGCATGCCGGCAAGGATGCGGTCGCGCCGAGATCACGTCCCACGGACCTGATTCGCATCCTTCAGAAGGGAGGTGAGGAAGGGGGACCGAGTCGACGCGACAAACGGCCATCTGTCGATATGCCCCCTACCTTGAAGCGCGTCAGGACTTGGCTGTAAGGAACGAGCCCAAAGGAACGAGAGCTCGTCGAGGGTGACAGTATGATGCGATGGACCGACACGGGAAGCCCGACATGACCGAGACAGACGCAGACGCTTTCGTCGAGACGAGCGACCGGGAGGAACCGCAGGCCTCGCCCGCTCCGTGGTGGGGAACGTTCCCCCTCGAGCTGGGGACCGGTGGGCGATGGGAGGTCGGCCCGTCGACGCTCTGGCTCTATCGCACCGAACGCGAATGGCGGATCATCCATCGGCCCTCGACCGATCCGGAGAGTGCCGATCCGATGGAGAATCGAAGCGAGGCGGTCGTCCCCATCTCCGACGAGGAGATGAAAGCTGTCTTCGACAGCGAAGATACTCATCTCCAGACGCATCGCTACAGTTTCGGGAGCACCGAAAAACAGGTGGCGCTCGAACCGGCGCTCGCCGATCGTCCCGTCGTGACGCGCCCCGAAGATCCGATGTACATTCCCTCCGGTGAGACGATCACGCTCTATTTGAACATGCCGCTCTGGATGCGCGTCTTTCTCCCGAAATCGGAACGCCTCCTCCAGGAGGTCCCCTCCCATCGGATGTCGGATACGTGGTTTGGCAAGACGACCACACAGGGAGAGTTTTGCTATGCCGCTCGTACGACGGGCCGGATCCGTCTCGACGATCTCCCGTTTCGATTCCACCGAGCCCTCACGCCCCTTCGCATTCGCAACACGGCCGAGGACGCCCTCTTTTTGGAGCGCGTCCAGCTCCCGACCCGTCATCTCGCGCTCTATCGCAACGTCAACGACGTGCTCTGGACGCAGTCGGTTCGAATGACTCGGAAGGAGGGCAACGAGGGCGCCGACATTCGGATTCTCGACGGCCCGCCCTCGGATATCGAAGGGGGCGAGTTGCTGCGCGAACCGCGCGATACGAACAAGCGCAATCTCTTTACCAGTACGTTCGGAGCTGTCGGCTCGCTTTTCAGCTCCTGATGTCGTCTTTCGTCCATTTCCGAATGGAGTTTGATCATGGAGCAGTGGTGGACCCTCGTCGTCGATTACCTCCAGGGCCCCCAGGCGGCCGCTGCCCTTCGAGCCATGCTCAAGGTCGGGCTGGGACTCGTGCTGGGGCGGCTCGCCGGCAAGGCGCTCGTGCGAATCTTCGCCGAGAAGGACGACGCCCATCGGGCGATGGTCCTCAGACGGGCGAGTTTCTACGGGATCGTCGGCCTCTTTACGGCATCGGCGCTGATCGAGCTCGGATTTGACCTCAGCGTCCTCCTGGGGGCGGCCGGGATTTTGACCGTCGGGATCGGCTTTGCCTCGCAGACGTCGGCCTCGAACATCATCAGCGGACTCTTCTTGCTGGGGGAGCGCCCCTTCGCGGTGGGCGACATCATCAAGGTCGGCGGAACGGTCGGAGAGGTGCTCTCGATCGATCTCCTGTCGGTGAAACTGCGGACGCTCGACAATCTCTTCGTGCGCATCCCCAACGAGACGCTCATCAAATCGGAGGTGACCAACATCCTGCATTTCCCCATTCGCCGCCTCGATCTGCAGGTGGGCGTCGCCTACAAGGAGGATATCGAGGAGGTGCGCGAGCTCCTCATGGAGGTCGCCGACAAGAACCCCCTCTGTCTGGAGGAACCGGCGCCGCGCATTCTGTTCCAGGGCTTCGGCGAATCCTCGATCGATCACGAGTTTCGCGTCTGGGCCAAGACCGAGAACTTTCTCGATCTCCGCAACAGCCTGCCCGTCGAGATCAAGGAAGCCTTCGACGAACACGGCATTGAGATCCCCTTCCCCCATCGCACGATCTACACCGGCGAGGAGACCAAGCCGTTTCCGCTCCAGAACATGCAGGGTTCGGGCCCATCCTCGCCCGACCTCCCCGAGGAGGCCCGGCAGGTGGCGGGACAGAGGGAGCTGCCCCCCGACGCCGAGCCCGAGTGAATCGATTGGTTCGCTCAGGTCAGACGATATGCTGCGGGCACACCTCCAGTATGGCGCGAGTCGACGGCCCGACGTTACGCGGCGTCAAAATAGGTGCGTCGAAAGTAGAGAGCGACGTTGACCAGTCCAATTAACACCGGCACCTCGACAAGCGGGCCCACTACGGCGGCGAGCGCCACCCCGGAGTCGATCCCGAAGGCGGCGACGGCCACGGCGATGGCCAGCTCGAAGTTGTTGGAG
>JAQCND010000144.1 GCA_028274765.1 Bradymonadaceae bacterium | reverse complement strand
CCGTCGTACTGAACGCCCGCGTCGCGCCGTACCGTCGTTTGGGTGACAATCGGCCTTGACAAGGGCCATTTTCGTCCAGTAGGTAGGCGCCGGTCCGATTGCCGAGGAGAACGTCTCCCCGGCGTCGTCTCGGCCGTGCCTTCACGCCGGCGCGACTACTCGCGCGACCGACGCAATCTCTCGAGATAACGTTCGACAATTTCGACACGGTCGATTACGGAGCAACCGCATGTCGTTTCTTCGCGAAAAATATCAAAAGGAGGCGGTTCCGACCCTGATGGACGAGTTCGGGTTGACCAACGAGATGAACGTCCCCGATCTTGAGAAAACCGTCGTCAACATGGGGCTCGGAGAAGCCGTCGACAATCCCAAAGTCATCGATGAGGCCGTGGAGGAGCTGGCGCTGATTACGGGTCAGCAGCCCGCGGTCACGCGAGCCAAACGCTCGATTGCGGCCTTCAAAGTTCGAGAGGGCATGCCCATCGGCGCGAAGGTGACCCTTCGCGAACAGCGCATGTATGAATTTCTCGAACGCCTCGTTTACGTGGCGCTCCCCCGGGTCCGAGACTTCAACGGTATTAACCCGGATGCCTTCGATGGCCACGGCAACTACTCCCTGGGCCTCGAAGAACAGATCATCTTCCCCGAGATCGACTACGACAACGTCGATACGATTCGGGGCATGGGCGTGACGGTCGTGACCTCGGCGCCCAACGACGAGCAGGGCAAGAGTCTGCTCGACAAGCTGGGCTTTCCCTTTAAAGATCAGGAGAGCGATTCCTGATAGGGTCGTTCCCCCGGGAGCGACCGACACGCGAGAGTCGATTCATCGAGTTTCGAGCAACGGACGGAAACCGTGGCGAAGAAAGGTCTAGAAGAAAAAGCCAAAAAAGAGAAGAAGTACGACGTCCGGGAGTACAACCGGTGTCCGCTCTGCGGGCGTTCCGGCGGTTACCTCCGGAAATTCGACATGTGTCGGATTTGCTTCCGCGAGCTGGCCCTTCGGGGCGAGATTCCGGGCGTCGTCAAAGCGAGCTGGTAAGTTCCGCATCGAGTCCGAGAGGGAGGAGCGCTGTCGGTTGCCTCGGGCGCTCGTAGTTGAATATGCGCCGGGGCTACTGCCGTCTGTACGGTTCTTCCATGACGACTCGATCGTTGAATCTGTAACGTGAAGGCAGCAACACCCATGGCGAATGTAGACGATCCCATCGCGGATTTTCTGACGCAGATCCGCAACGCCCAACTCGCCGACCACTCCGTCGTGCGGATCCCGGGGAGCAACGTCAAGCGCGAGATCGCTGAGATTCTCGACGATCAAGGTTATATCGAGGCGGTCCGCTGGCTCGACGAAGGTCCCCAGGGTATCATCGAGATCGACCTCAAGTACGATCGCAACGAAGAGCCGGTCATTCAGGGGATGGAGCGTGTCAGCAAGCCGCGTCGGCGAGTGTATGTCGATTCCGACGAGATTCCCGATGTTCTCAACGGTCTGGGAATTGCCGTGCTGTCGACCTCTCACGGCGTGGTCACCGATCAGCAGGCGCGCGCCGCGAAGATCGGCGGCGAGTATCTCTGCAAGATTTACTGAACCGAGCCATTCATCACGAACATCGAGCGCACGAGCGGAGGACGTACCGATGAGTCGCATCGGCAAACAACCCATCGAAATCCCCGACGACGTCGACGTCGACATCGACGGGGCGCACGTGACGATCAGTGGTCCCGTCGGCGAAGTGAGCCGGGACGTATCGGACGTCGTCGAGGTTCGCACCGAAAACGGTGAGATTCTCGTCGAGCGTCCCGACGACACCCGCGAGGCCCGAAGTCATCAGGGGCTGGTCCGGAGCCTCCTCTCGAACATGGTTCAGGGAGCATCGGAGGGATTCACCAAGCGGCTCGAGATCAACGGCGTGGGGTACCGCGCCGAACAGTACGGCAAGTACATCCGCTTCGAGCTCGGCTTCAGCCACCCGATCCTCTTTGAAATTCACGACCAGATCGAGGTTGAGATCGAAGACCAGACCGAGGTCGAGTTGACGAGTGCCGACAACGAGCTGCTCGGCCAGACGGCTGCCAAAATTCGCAATCTGCGTCCCCCGGAACCCTACAAGGGCAAGGGAGTCAAGTACGCCGACGAGAAGATTCGTCGCAAGGTCGGCAAGGCGGGGGTCTCGTGACGCATCTGCTCCGAGAGGTCGATCCGAT
>JAQCND010000069.1 GCA_028274765.1 Bradymonadaceae bacterium | reverse complement strand
CGTACATCCCGAGATGGGCGTGAGCGATGGTGTAGTGCGTGAAGTGTGTCGTTTCGTTGACCACCCGAAGCGCCGTCAGCGAGCCCTGAACACTGACGAGCGTGTAGGCCATGGCGCCGAAGACGACGAACCGGAGGGTGGGACTGTATTTGAGTTTGTGGAAGTGGCCGACCATCGTCATGTGGTGGTTGATGGCGACCGTGATGACGGGGATGAACATCATCATGCTGGCGACGATGCCGACCGTCTGGAGCCAGAGCGGAATGGGCCCGCCGATGAGGTGGTGGGTCCCCGCCCAGTTGTAGAAGAGCGCGAGGGTCCAGAAGCCCAGAAGCGATAGATAATACGAATGAATCGGACGTCCGATGACTTTCGGAATGAGATAGTAGGCAGCGGCCAGTCCGATCGGCGTAAACCAGATGCCGAGGACGTTGTGAGCAAACCACCAGTTGGCGGTCGCATTCGCCACGCCCGTCGCTCCGGAACCGTGAATGACGACGTTTGCCGCCACGTACAAAAACGGAAACCAGAAAACCGATCCAAAGAGATACCATTGCGAGACGTAGACGTGATCGACGTTGCGGCGCATGAACGTGAGCACACTCGCCGCGAAAATCACGACGAACAGTACGCTCAGGATCCCGGCTACCCAGGGCGGAAACTCGAGCCATTCGACGCTGGTGGAGCCACCTCCCAGAATGGCAATGGTCCCCCCCAGGACCGCCATGTTCCACAGGATGGCGACGGCCACCAGCGTCTTGCGCAGGGGCAAGCGGGCCCGAGACAGACGAGCCTGGAGCCACAGGGAGACGCCAATGCCGGTCATCGAGGCCCACCCGTAGATCATCGTGTTGAGGTGGGCGGGACGCACTCGCCCGAAAGTCAACCACGCCTGATCGGCGAGAAACCAGGGCGAGTGCATCTTGAACGAGGCGAGGAAGGCCAGCAGACTTCCCACTAGAAGCCACGCCACTCCACTGACCATGAATAGTACCGAGGGGACGCGGGCGGACGCGTCGACGACAGCCCGCGTGTGAGCATCGGCGGTCGAGGGCTGGGCGCTGTGCGCCTCGGAATGATTGGCGCTCTCCTCGTCAGTCACGATCGTCCTCCTCGGGCTCTGGGATTTCGTCGGGCGAGACGTCGGGAAACGTATCGGTCATCTCGCCGACGGGTTCCTCGTCGTCGAAGATGACCTCGTTGCCCTCCGACAGACTCTGCTGGAACTGGCCCGAGCGTATGGCCCAGGCGAGCGCCCAGATGGTCACAATCCCGAAGATCACCCAACTGCCCCAAATCAATCCGTACATGAGCGTCATCGAGTGTCACTCCCGGTCGTCTCGGAGAGTCGAAAAGTACCAGTCTTTGACGTCGGCCTCCGGATGCTCCATGCGCTCGGCGGCCTCGTCCGAGGTACCAGGAGGCGGCAAGATCACGTCGTCCCCGGCTTCCCAGTTGGCGGGCGTGGCGACATCGTCTTCGTCGACGGTCTGAAGGGCATCGATCAATCGAACAAATTCATCCATGTCACGCCCGACCTCGAGCGGGTAGTAGACCATCGCCCGGATGCGGCGATCCGGATCGATGACGAAGACGGTGCGCACCGTCGAGGTATCGGAGCTGGCCTGGTGCAGCATCCCGTATTTCTGGGCGACCGTCTGCTCGAGGTCCGCGATGACGGGGAAGGGGATTTCGACCCCGAAATTCTCCTCGATGTTGCGAAGCCAGGCGATGTGGCTGTGCGTACTATCGATCGAGAGACCGAGCAGTTCGACGCCACGCTCCTGAAACTCGTCGTACCGTTCGGCAAACCCCATGAACTCCGTCGTACAGACGGGCGTGAAATCCGACGGGTGCGAGAACAGCACCACCCACTTGTCGGGGTTCCATTCATGGAGCTGAATGGGCCCGTCCGTCGTCTCGGCTTCGAAATCGGGCGCAATGCCGTTGATCTGGAGGGGAGCCGAACGAGCGTTGTCGTGATCATCGTTGGTCTGGGTCATGGTGGATATCCCGGTGATGACAGGAAACTAATCACGAGCGAAGCGGCCGAATGGCCGCCGCTCATCGATACCTGCAAGTGGCGTTCCAGGGAGGAAATTCAAATATGATCACCCCGAACTCGTTCTCTACTGGAGGCCAACCACCACGACGCGTGGAGGATGCGGTCGTCTGACCGTAGTCCCGCTGTTGATCGTTCCAACGCTATGTTTCATTGTTGAAACGAACGATGAGCACTCACGCCCCCCTCTGCGTCAGGAGACGAGATGCTCGAACCTCCCGAACTCGAGACGACGGAATTTCACAACATGGTGACGGTCGCTCCGGAGATGCACGCATTCTTCGAGCGCGTCGAGAAAGCCGCCCGAGACGACACTCGCGTTCTCGTGCGCGGCGAGACGGGCACCGGCAAAGAGCTGGTCGCCCGAGCCCTCCATCGCATGAGCGATCGCAGCAAGGGACCATTCCGCACGCTCAACTGCGCCACCCTGACCGGCGACATGCTCGCCTCGGAGCTGTTCGGCCACCAAGAAGGGGCTTTCACCGGCGCGATCGACGATCGCAAGGGACTCTTCGAGCAGGCGGACCGTGGGACGCTTTTTTTGGATGAGATCGCCGAGCTCCCGCTGAATCTACAGGCTCGACTCCTTCGAGCCCTCGAACAGCAGCAATTCGTGCCCCTGGGGGCTCAGCATCCGGTCTCCGTGGACGTTCGCCTCCTGGCGGCGACTCATCGCTCGTTGCGCCTAGCCGTCGATGCGGACGAATTTCGCCAGGATTTGATGTACCGCATACGAGTCGTGCCGCTCTTTTTGCCGCGCCTCGAAACCCGGACCGGCGATATCGAGGCACTGACCTGGCATTTCATCGGGGTCTTCAATACTCGCAAACACCGGACGGTCGAGATCATCGATCCGAAAGCGATGGCGCTGCTGCAGGACCACCACTGGCCGGGGAACGTCCGGGAGCTGGAGAACGTCCTCGAGTACGCTTACGTGCTCGGGGAGGGCGACGCGCTGACGCCCGACGAATTGACGCCGGAACTCCGGGGCGAACCGCCCCCTCAGCAACGGACTCGCCGGGGTGATGGGCAGGAGGGAGACATCACGGAACGCGGAGCGAGCGAGCGCCAGCGCATCGTCGAGGCGCTCGAGGCGACCGATGGACATCGAACCGAGGCAGCCGAGCAGCTCGACATGAGTCGCACCACCCTGTGGCGCAAAATGAAGGAGTACGACCTCGACTGAGTGCACACGGAGACGGGGCGGCTATCGGCGGGGGAGGGGAAACGCGCGGACATCATGGTGCCCCGCCGGTCGTCTCGTCGAGAGCGGACCCACGCCGAATCACGGCGAGCCCCCTCGACGTCATACGGCCAGCGCCACGAGACTTCCCACGATCAGGAGGAGGGCGATCCAGAAGAGGGCCTGTTTGGTGCGGTCGTTCATGGCGTCTGTCTCGCAGACGGCAGGAGGCCGGAGTCGGCGATACGCCACATAAGCGACCAGTTCGAAGCCGACGACCCATGGGCGGTAAGGCTCGAGGGCTTCGACGAGGTGGGGACCCGTGAACCCGAGCGCCAGAAGTACGAAGGGCCCGATACAGCACAGTGACACCCCAATCGCCCCGGCGACGGCGGCGGTCGCGCTCGCCAGATACGAGGGCGATCGGGGTGAGGGGGAAGACGTCGAGCTCATGGGTTCGCCTACACGTGGTGTCATCGACCTGCATCGCCCCTCTCCCGGGAGCCTCCCAAAGAGGCGGCCGTGCCTAACTCCGGATATCAGTCCGGAGATTGGAGGACATCTCTCTTCACGTGAGCCCCGAATGGGGCGGGAGCGAGGTCGGGGTCGTGTATGATTTCGGCTCAGTCGTATGAACAGAGGGGCTACGTTTCAGGCGACCTGATCGCCTCGAGTCCTCGGCCTCGAGCCTCGTTGGAACGGGAGCGTCGAAGCTCGCGCAGCTTGCAAGCCACGGTGGAGGACTCGTGGGCCATTCGAATTATACTTCTTCGAGCGTCAGTTCGTCCTCGTCGGCCCCCTCGTCGTCGGGACGAAAGACGTTGATGGGAATCCGCATGTAGCGGACCTCGTTGCCGCTCGGCTCCGGGAGATGGCCAGCGTCGACGTTGACCTGGACGCTCTGGAACAGAAGCTGAGGTGCATCGAGCTGGGCGTCGCGTTCCTCACGAGCTTCGACGAATGCGTCGAGGGTCATATCCTCGGTGAGCTTGACGTTGTTGCGTTTGTGCTCGCCGATAGGGGCACAGTATTCGAGGTCTCGCCCGCCCGGCTGGTAGTCGTGGCCGACGTAGACCTCGGTCTCCTCCGGGAGTTCGTAGAGCTTGTCGTGTACGGAGTGGTACATGTCCGCGGCACTCCCGCCGGGGAAGTCACAGCGCCCGGTGCCCATGTCCGGCATGAAGAGGACGTCGCCCGTGAAGATGGCGTCGTCGATCTTGTAGGTCGCGCAGGCGGGCGTATGGCCCGGCGTCTCGATGACCTCGAAGGTGAGACTTCCCGCCTCGATCGTATCGCCCTCGGCGAACAGCTCGTCGAACTGTCGGCCGTCGGTCGGAAAGTCCTCCGGCAGATCGAAGATATCTTTGAACAGTGCCTGCACCTCGGTGATCTTCTCGCCGATTGCGACCGGCACGTCCGGATACCGTTCCTTGATGAACTGAGCGCCGGAGAGGTGATCGGCGTGAGCGTGCGTCTCCAGGACGTACTGGAGATCGAGTGTCTGCTCGTCGAGATACGCGAGTACCTCGTCGACGGATTCGGTCCAGGTCGTCGAGGCATTCGGATCGTAGTCCAGCACCGGATCGATAACGACGGCGTCGCTCGTCTCGGGATCCGAGACGACGTACGTGAGCGTCGACGTGCGGTCGTCGTAGAATGCTTCGATGTGGTGGGTCATGGGGTCTCCCGTGTTCGTTCGACGTTCGAGTTCGAGGGGCGAGCAGATTCCCAGTTTGTCCATTCATGCAGAGAGCGTGCCAGCCTGGACTAACTCCTCGCTCATCCATTTCCCCATCCCAATCACCGATAGGATCGCAAATTGTGTCTCGGTTGTGTCTCAGTATGTTGCAACATCGTTGGAACGCCTGAACACTCCAATCGAGTGTCGAGCTGCCCCTCTCCGAGCCAGAACCTCCGTCGCTGATCGTTGCCCTCGGGACTCGTGGCTCTCCCCTTCTCCGCGTGGAACGAGCGAGGCGATGGCTCGACATGCGACGTCGGGGGCGAGCTCAGGCGATGGTCCATTCCTCCCGGTGTCGCTCCACCGAGATAAGGGAGTGGTTGCAAGGCAAACGCATCTCCATCATGATGCCATCTTGAGATGACGATAGTTTGTATCTTCGTCGCCGACGCTATTGGCATGAGTTCTCGACGATATCTCATTTCCCTTGGCATTGTGATCCTCTCGCTGGGATGGGCCTCTTCGGCCGACACTCGTCCGTTTCGAGTCGACCAGGTGCCGCGCAACGAATGGAATTGTGGACTCTGCCATCAGAGTAGTTTCGGAGGCTTACGCAACAGTTTCGGTCGACAGGTCGAACAAGAACTTATGTCACCCAAACGCTCGGCCGACGTTCAGTGGCAAGCGATCTACGACCGCGATGCGGATGGCGACGGCTATACCAACGGCGAAGAGCTCGGCGATCCGAACGGCAACTGGATGCTCGGGGACCCATCGGTCGCGGGACCCGTGAGTCATCCGGCCAAAGCCAACGATATCCCCTGCGGCAACGGAGAGATCGAGGGCCCCGAAGATTGTGACGGATTCAACCTGAACGGCGAGACGTGCCAGAGCCTCGGCGAGCCCTCGGGGACCCTCACCTGTGACTCGAGTTGTACGTTCGACACGTCGGGATGTACCGGGGGTGGGGGAACGATAGATGCTGGGATGGACGATGTTGGCACGGTCGAGGACACGGGACCGAAACTCGATACCAGTCCCGGGGAGGACACCAGCCCCATGAAGCGCGACACCCGTCCCTCCGTTGATACTCGCCCCCGGCGCGACACGCGGACGAGTCGAGATGTCGTCGAGGATACGAACGACGACACCTCGACGCGCCGAGACACTTCGGACTCGGACGATCGAGACGATGTCGGCGATGATGGTCGGGAGGATACGAGCGATGTCGGCGACGACGACCGAAACGATTCGAGCGATGTCGGCGCGCCTCCGATCGGCTCCGATGCGTCATCTGAAGGAGAAGAGTCCGGCTCCGATCCCTCGTCGATGGGCACGGGCGGTCGCGGGAGTCGGATGGACGGAGGGGGCTGCACGATGGCCGGAGAGGGGGCGCCTTCGCCCCTGAAACACGGGCTCGTCGTCATCCTCACGCTGCTCGGGGCCGGATTGACGATGGTCTACCGTCGCGTCAGTGGGCGTCGCGAGGACGAGGAGACGGATCGGACCTGAGAGTGGCCTCGGCCCACTCGACGAGGGCCCGCCACTCGGAGGCATCGTGAAGCGCCCGATCCCGTGAGGCGACGAGAAGTCCATCGGAGGTCACATCGAGCTCGATCTGCCATGCCTCGAGGGTCGTCGGAGGCGACGGCGAATGTTGCAGGTCGGCGGTGTCGAGGCTCGGGGAGGCGTTGTCGTGATGCTCGTCCCAGCCCATCCAGAGGCATGTGCGTCGGGCCGGCCCCGTGGGATCGGGATGGACGTCGAACAGGACAACCTCTCGGTCCTGCCAGTCCAGGCGAACCGTCGCCCCGATCATGCCGTCTCCGGCCAGTTGACTCGCCTGCCATCGGTCTCGAAGGAGCGACGAGGCCCCAAGTTCGTAAGTGCCGCCGTGCTCGTCGGCGAAGGCACGGAGACGAGACCGCCTGCGGTGGGCAAAAGTCATCACATAGAGGAGCCACCCCGAGGCCAAGAGAGCGAGCGCGACGAGCACGTACGAGATGGGCACCGTCTCCATCCGTGGTGCTCAAACCGAGAAGTTCTCGGGCATCTCGAAGCATTCGCGAGTCTCGTCGACATCGTAGAGCGGGCCGATGGGATGGACCGATAGCTCGTC